>DATKWY010000040.1:0-5480 GCA_035529295.1 Candidatus Desulfaltia sp.
CTGGTAGTCGGTGCAGTTGCTGTTGGAGCCCACCTCACGGAACTCGCCGTCGGCCATCCACACCTCCGTATCATACTTCTTGGCCGCGATGCTGCCTATGTCCCCCGTGCACACGTTAACCACCCTGTAGTGGAGGCCCAGGCCCTCGTAGAGCTGCTCACAGTTGCGCTGAAGCTCCTCATGGAGCTCCCAGCTCTGCTCGGGGAGAGAGAAGATGAACTGCTCCACCTTGTGGAACTGGTGCACCCTGAACAGGCCCTTGGTGTACTTGCCGTGGGCCCCTATCTCCTTCCTGAAGCAGGGGCTGATGCCTATGAGCTTGATGGGCAGGTGCTCGGCCAGCAGAGTCTCGTCCTGCAGCATGGCCCCCATGGCGTGCTCCGACGTGGCTATCAAGTACAGGTCCTCGCCGTCCACCTTGTACATGACCGACTCAAAGTCACCCAGGTCGGTGACTCCCTCGTAAGCCGCCCTCTTGATCATGTAGGGGGGCTCTATGAGGCTGTACCCCCTCTTCAGGAGGAAGTCGATGGCGTACATTTGTGTGGCGCGGTTCAGCAGGGCCAGCTCGTTCCTCAGGTAGTAGAACCCTGAGCCGGCGGCCTTGGCGCCGCGCTCAAAGTCTGCGATGCCTAGGTCGGCGGCCAGCTCAGCGTGGCTCCTGGGGGTGAAGCTGAACTCGGGTTTCTTGCCCCAGGTCTTCACCACCACGTTGTCGTGGTCGTCCTTGCCGTAGGGCACCGAGTCGTGGAGCATGTTGGGCAGACGCATGAGTCCGTCCCTGAGCTGCTCCTGGTTGCTCATCAGGGACTCCACCTCGCTCAGCTTGGAGGGTAGCTCAGCGGCCTCCGCCCTTAGACTCGAGGCTTCGAGCCCCTCCTTCACCGCCTTGCCGATCTCGGATGATATGATGTTCCTCCTTCGGCGTAGTTCGTTGACCCTCTGCGTGAGCTCCCTCCACTTCCTGTCGGTCTCGATGACGCGGTCTAGGAGCTCCAGCTTCTCCGGGTCGTGTCTTCTGGCTAGGTTCTCCCGCACTTTCTCGGGGTTTTCTCTGATGAGCTTTACGTCTAGCATCCTTAGCCCACGCAACAGAAAGGATATGGTTACACCAATTTAGAGGTTATGAGCCACTTTCACGTAGCTCCCCTCCTGAGCGCTGTGCGCACCGTTTAAAATCGGCGGCGGCCCGTGTCAACCAAGTGACTAGGCATGTCGAACTACGAGATGGGCGCATTTGAGGCGCTGGAGTGGGCTTGGAACCTTCTCAGAACACAAAACAGTGGGGAGAGCGTCAACGAGGCTACAGTCCGCATACAGGAGATGCTCTTCACCCTGGGCTCAGGCAACCCCGTGAACTTCAGGCAGAAGACCAGCGACCTGAAGACCCTATCCTAAAATATATGTCCCGACAGAGTCTTTTCCCTAATGGATCAGGAGACACATAGTTGGAGATCAGGCGACTCAGCCTCATAGAGGGCTCCAGGAAAGCGGCGGGCCTGGCCGTGGTCATCGACGTGTTCAGGGCCTTCACCACAGCCGCCTACGTCATGGCCAACGGCGCCCGGTGCATCCACCCCGTGGGCACCCTGGAGGAGGCCTTCAGGCTAAGGGAGCTTAACCCAGGCTGGGTCCTCATGGGGGAGCGGGGCGGTAAGCCTGTGCCTGGCTTCGACTACGGCAACAGCCCCCACGAGGTCCGGGACGTGAACTTCTCGGGCCGCGTCGTGGTCCAGTCCACCAGCGCGGGCACCCAGGGCATAGTTAACGCGTCGGGAGCCGACGAGATATTACCCGGCAGCTTCGTCATGGCTGACGCCATCGTGGAGTACATCAGGAAAAGGAACCCGCGGGTGGTGAGCTTGGTGGCCATGGGGTGGAGCGGCAGAGAGAGGAGCCCAGAGGACGAGCTCCTGGCCGAGTACATAGAGACCAGGCTCAGGGGCGGTGAACCCGACTTCAAGGCGATGGTGGATCAGATAAGGGCCCACCCAGAGGGCGCCAAGTTCTTCGACCCCACGCGCCCCGAGTTCCACGAGGGCGACTTTTACTGCGCCATGGACCTGAACAGGTTCAGCTTCTGCCTGAAGGTGGTCCCGGGCTCGCCCCTCACCATCGTCAGGTGCGATCGGTAGGTTCTTAGAGGGGCCATTCCTCTGTTCTTTAGACGGGATGAAGGTTTCTGGCGTCATGGTCCGGGACCCCGTCAAGGTCAGCCCGGACGCCCAGTGTGGGCACCTAGCCCGCCTCATGAGGGACAGGGGCATCGGCAGCGTTGTGGTGGTGGAGAATGGCAAGCCCGTGGGCATAGTCACGGAGAGGGACCTGGTCCACAGGGTCATGGCCGCGTCCATGAACCCCGAAAAATGCACGGCGGCCCAGGTCTGCAGCAGGCCCGTGGTGGCCGTCAGCGTCCACGCCGACGTGGAGATGGCTGTGGACATGATGAACGATTACAGGATAAGGCGCATAGTGGTGGTGGACGACCTGGACAGGGTGGCGGGGATACTCACCACGGACGACCTGGCCAGGAACCTCCGGGAGATGTCAGAGGAGCTGGCCGTCAAGTACATGATCCTGTCCCAGAGGAAGCCCTAACCCCTTTTATTATTGGGCGGGTGCCGGCTTCAGCCTCTCGCCATCCCACAGGTCCATGATCCTGTTGCTGAGCTCGGCCTGGAGCACGAAAAGGGTCTTGGCGTGGCCCTTGGGGACGAAGATGCGTATCTTGTAGCTTCGGCCGAAGTGGGTGCTGGCCTCGAAGTAGGCCTCAGGTTTCCTCAGCATCACCTTGGGGTACTTCTCGGACAGCTCCTCGATGGCGGGCCTTATGCACCTGGAGAGCACCTCCTCGTTCCTGATGGGCACCAAGTGGGGGAAGGTGAACACGAAGGTGTTCTTGATGAAGCCCTCGTGGGTGCAGTTCAGCACCCTGCTGTTAAGCACCTGGACGTTGGGTATCTCCAGGAGGTTGAACGTGGGCGTGTAGAGCTTGGTGTAGTTGATGCTGATCTCCTCCACCTGGCCCTCCATGTCCCCTATCTTCACGTAGTCCTTGACCCTGAAGGGCTTGCTGACGATGACGTAGAGGCCGGCGGCCACGTTGTTGATGGTCTGGCTGCTGCCGAAGCCCAGGACCGCGCCTATGAGGGCGCTGCTGCCTACGAAGTACTGGCTGGGCACCTCGTAGACGGTGAAGGTGGCGGAGACGGCCACGATGATGGCCGCGATGCGCAGGAAGAGGCGGATGACGTTCTCCACGTGGGGGTCCACCATCTTCCTCTTGGCGGCGCTGGAGACGAAGATGCTGACTAGCTTGTAGATGGCGAAGACGGCGGCCAGGTACAGGAGGACCTGGGCCAGTTTGGGGCCGTGGAACGTGAATGCGTCTTGAATGGATGCCAGCAGGGGGGAGTCCATGGACATACCTTTGCGGAGGCCATTTTAAAGGCATCTGAGCCTGCATCTCACCCTTCCATCACGTCGTAGACGGTTCCTGTAGGGTCCCTGAAGTACAGGCTCCCTAGCCAACGGCATGTCCCTGTTAGTGACGGATCTTATGGAAATACCGGTTAAATGGTGTTGTTTAACGGTTCCCGTCACCGGAAGGGCTGTTTTATGGATTAGATAACTACAAAACCCTATATTATACCATATATCAACTAGTAGTGTTCTCGGGTGAGTAACAATGGTAGAGTTCTGTGACAGATGCGGCTCCTTCATGCAGATGGGACTCAAAGGCTACGAGTGCCCACGCTGCGGATGGGAGAAGAGGGCATCCGTCATAGAGATGAAGTCGGGGCCCGAGAACGAGGCAGAGCCCGTGTACGTCATGAGCGGAACCGACAGCGCCATAGTGGTGCAGAGGACCTGCCCCGGCTGCGGCAACATGGAAGCCTACAAGACGATAACTGTAGCCCTGGGAGAGCACGCCGGAGTCGCCACGGACCGCAGCGTGGAGAAGTACAGGTGCGCCAAGTGCGGCCACACCTGGGTCGTAAACTAGCGTGGACTGACCTTCACGTTTATGGGTATACCCTGCTCGATGCTCTTGCTCACAATGCAAAAGTCCTCGAAGAGGCCGCTGCACCTTTCAAACTGTTTCTGGAACTCGGCGGGTATCTCTGGGATGATCTCCACGTCCACACCGGCTATCCTCCACCTACCCTGCTCGTTACGCCTCATGACGCCGCTGACCCTTGTCTCGATGCCCCCAACCTCTGCCCGCGCCTTCTCCAGGCAGAACAGGAGGCTAGCAGTAAGGCAGTTGCCCATGGCCGCCGCCAGGACCTTGCTGGCGTTGGGGCCCATGTTCTCCCCCACTGGGGCCGGCTCATCCATGACCAGGCTGGGCGAGCCTATGCCGAAGTCCACCTCGAACCTGAAACCTTCCAGGCGCTTCAACTTAACGCTGAAGGATCTATCATCTTCACTCAATGGAATCACATAAGCCAGGGATGAGCCGAATATAACGGCTACTGCTCGAGGCTCGTGGCGCTGTACTTCTCCGGGTGCTCCCGTTTGTACTTGGCTTCGGACAGGTACCCGCCGGCGAAGAACCCGAAGCCCAGGAGCACGAAACCCCATATCATCCACTCGATGCTCACGTCTCCTGTGGTCGTGATCCTCCACACCAGGAATACGCAGGCAGCCGTGCACAGGGCGGCTCCGGCGAACATGAGGGTCCAGGGTTTTATCTCCAAGGGGCGGCCACCAGGATAAGCATGTATCTGGGCCGGAAAAGGCTTCCTTCCCACCTTATATTGCTTGGAAAAGAGATCAGATCATGGCTGCCACAGTGAAGGATGAGGCCAGCTCCATGGAGGAGCAGAAGGAGAAGATCCAGGACGTCAGCTTCGCCTACAGGATGTACGTCTCAGCCAGGAGGGACTTCCTCCTGGGCATCGCCATAGGCATCACGGGCAGCCTCACCGCCGGGTACCTGGTGGAGCTGGACCGGCGGCTGTTCGACGCCTCCACCTTCACGGTGATGGACATCTTGGTGAGGGTGGCCGTCCTCCTCGCCCTGCTCGTGTTCGTGGTCCGCAGGTACCACGCCAGGACCCAGCTGTACGAGACCTCCCTCAAGGCCCTGAGCGAGAGGCTCACGGAGATCAACAGGAGGCTGGAGGAGGCGAAGGGTTAGCCGGACCCCTGGAAACCCATAAAGCTGTCTGAGCCAGGTTAAACCCATGTCATCCATGCGCCGCAAGGAAAAGGAGATCACCGAGAGGGTGGTCATCGAGGAGATACTTAGGGAGAACCAGGTGGGCCGCCTGGGGACCGCCGTAGGCGGTGAGCCCTACATAGTGCCCATGAACTACGCTTACGTGCAGGGTAGGATACTGATGCACACCCACAGGGACGGCAAGAAGGTCCGGGACATCAAGGCGAACCCCAGGGTCTGCTTCCAGGTGGACAGCGGGGAAATGATAGAGGGGGACGACCCCTGCGGGTACAGCTGGGAGTACAAGAGTGTG
>DATKWY010000041.1:0-2692 GCA_035529295.1 Candidatus Desulfaltia sp.
CATCATGGCCTTGGTGATGTCCTGGACGTGGACGAAGTCTCTGCTGTACTCTCCGTCCCCGTAGACGGTGAGGGAATCTCCGCTCACGGCCTGGTTCACGAACTTGGGTATCACCGTGTCCCACCGGGTGAATACGCCTACGCCGTAGATGTTGCCGAACCTCAGGTTCACCGTCTCTATCCCGTAGTTGTCCCAGTAGGTGTCTATGATCTGCTCCCCGGAGACCTTGGTGACGCCATACAGGTTCAGCGGCCTCAATGGGTGGTCCTCGGTCACCGGCATCCTGACGGGCACCCCGTAGGTGGCGGCGCTGGAGCAGAACACGACCCGCTTGATGTCCAGCCTCCTGGCGGCCTCCATGACGCAGTAGGTCCCGTAGATGTTCACAGAGACTGCTTCTTCCGGGTTGTCCCTGCACCTCACCAGCCCCGGCAGGGCGGCCAGGTGAGCCACGGCGTCGCAGCCCCTCCACTTCTCCTCCAGCAGCTTCTGGTCGCGGATGTCCCCCACCAGCAGCCCGGCTTTACCTCCCAGCTTGCTGGCCTTCAGGTGCCCGTAGTCGCCTATGCTCTGGTTGTCCACGGACACGACGCTGTCGCCTTGTTCAACCAGCTTGGCTACAAGAGTCGAGCCTATGTATCCTGCTCCGCCTGTCAGCGCCACCCTCATATGCATCACCATGAAGCTTCGTGTGAAGGATAAAAAAGGGTTAGTCGGTCCACTTGACCTTGGGCATTATGCACTCCCGCTTACACTCTATCCTGTCCTTGTACTCCATGAGCTTGGGCAGAGTGATCCTGAGCTCGTCCTCCAGCGTGTACGTGGGCTTGAAACCCAGGGCGGGCAGGTGCTTGATGTCCGGCTTATAGTAGTGCTCCTCGGCCTCCAGCCTAGGGTTGGGAATGTTCCATATCTTACCCTCCAGGCCGAACTCCTGGGCCACCGCGCTGACCCGCTCTGCCAGGTCGTTGGCGCTGTAGGTCTCCTCGAACTGGTTGAATACCCTGTACTCCCTCTCCTTGGGCGGCTTCTCTATGGCTAACGCGAAACACTGCATGCTGTCGCGGAGCGCCAGGTAACCGCGGGTCTGGCCGCCCTTGCCGTAGGGGGTGAGCTCGTGGCCTATGACGGCCTGGGCGCAGAACCTGTTGATGGCTGTGCCCCAAACCTCGTCGAAGTCGAACCTGGTGAGGAGGTCGTCGTTCACCATGTCCTCGGTGACTATGCCGTGGACGACGCCCTGCATCACGTCGGTGGCCCTGATGCCCCATATCTTGTTGGCGAACATGAGGTTCCAGGTGTCGTGGACCTTGGTGAGGTGGTACCAGCTCCCCGGTTGGCGGGGGAAGGGCAGCCTGTCCTTGCGGCCCCTGTACTCTATCTCGAAGAAGCCCTCCGGGATGTCTATGTTGGGGGTGCCGTACTCGCCCATGGTGCCCAGCTTCAGGAGGTGGCACTCTGGGACGTGGTCCTTCATGGCGAAGAGGATGTTGTTGTTGCCCACTATGTTGTTGACCTGTGTGTAGTTGCAGTGGTTGACGTCTATCATGCTGTAAGGTGCGCTAGGCTGTTCCCCCAGGTGCACTATGCAGTCGGGCTTCTCCTTGCCTACGACTAGGTCGGTGAAGCTGGGCTCCACCAGGTCGCCCCTGTAGAAGTGGAGGCTGCGGCCCGTGGCCTTCTCGTAGGCCTTGAGCCTATGCTCCATGGGCTTGATGGGGGTGGCGCTCCAGCTGCCTATCTCGGCCACGTTCTTCCTGCGGCTCATGTTGTCCACGCCGCAGACGTCGTGGCCTCGGCCGCTGAGGTACATGCTGAGGGTCCAGCCCAGGTAGCCGTCCATTCCCATGATCATTACTTTCATCCTGTTTTCCTCCAACACCAACCAGTATCTGATGTTACTACTCGAGGATAGTAACATTGGGGCTTATAAATTTATGTTGTCGAAGCACCAACATACATGGGACCCACCTTGGAGGCCAGGATCAACCAGGTAAAGTTCACCCTCATGAACATGGGGCTCAACGAGTACCAGGCATCGGCCCTCGCCCACCTCATGTACCTGGGCGAGACCAAGGCCACCACCCTCAGCAAGGCCAGCGGCGTACCCAACGCCAGAATCTACGGGATTTTGGACGAGCTGAGCCAGAAGGGGCTGATCATCATGAGGCCAGGCAGGCCAGCCCTGTACGCGCCCCTGTCCCCAGAGGAGATCGCCGACGCATTGGCCTCGGCCTCACGGGAGGAGATCAGGAGGAGGCTCAGCGTCGTGGAGACCTACCGCAGAGACTTCGAGGACGCGGCGGGGGGCATGTACCTGAAGGCAGGGGCCAGCGAGCAGCGCACCAGCCTGATACGGGTGGTGAGCGTGGGGGACGTCTCCCTGGAGGAAACCAGAAAGCTGTACCGGGCGGCCCGGGGGGAGCTGCTGATCTCGACGAGGGCCATGGAGTACCTGGACCAGGTGTGGGGCGACCTGGTGGACGCATGCGGCAGAGGGGTAAGCGTAAGGATACTCATGAGAGCCCCTGAGACCCTATCCGAGTTGGACCGGGCGAAGCAGAGGAGGGCTCTGGAGCGGCTTGGGGGGTACTTGGACGATGGTCTGAGTGTCAGGTTCTCGGATAAGGTGGAGATCAGGGGGTGTATCATCGACCCGGAGGGGGCCGGCAGGGCCCTGTTCCTGGTGGAG
>DATKWY010000042.1:0-6455 GCA_035529295.1 Candidatus Desulfaltia sp.
CCTCCCCCCACGCACACACACAACAAACCAAGATTTATATTACCATAAACATAAAACACAACCCATGCAGCCACAAGACAACCCCGGATACATCCTCCGCATAAGCACCGACGAGTGGCTAGACCAAATATACCAACTCAAAAAATACTACACAGGCGTCAACCGCAACTGGAAAAGAGGAACCCCCATCCTCCTAGCCAAGAAGACCGAGCAAGGAGACAGCATCCTAGGCTACGGCATCACCCAGAAAGTCGAGATGCTCTGGGAGATGACCCCCGAAGAGGAAGACTACTGCAGAGAAAACAAGTGGAGATGCGCCCTCACCTTCCAACCCCTAGTGAAGTTCGACAAACCCCTACCCATCAAAGACACCATCCTAGCCAACGACAAACGAAAAGGCAGCTTCCTCCACGGCGCCCTCATACCCGAGGAGACCGTAGACAGCATCCTCGAACAAGCTGAAGAGCTCTAAGGAAAACAAGATATGCAGCCGGCCCACAGAACCAGCAGATGGGGTACATAGCCGCCGCCCTAAACCGCAACGGAGAAGACGCCTCGGCAGCAGCAGCCAAGATGCTCCAGGCCGCAGGCGGAGAAAAAGGCTCAGCGTACGGACTAGCCTCACCGACCCAAGCCGAGCACCACACCCGCCCCCCGGAGTTCACCTCCGTCACCGGCGACACCATCATCGGCTACAAGTCCACCAACCCCAGAGACTACCCACCCCAGCCCCTCACCCAGCGCTCAGGATCACTATGCGTAAACGCCACACTATACGGCAGCGACGAGCCGGACACCCTCACAGTAGCCAACCTCCTGGAGGCCGACCCCCTCCACGGCCTTGAACAGCTCATAGATGTCACAGGCCACCACACGGCGGTCCACATAAGCCCAGGCCGAATACTCTGCAGCCGAGACCCCACAGGAACCCAGCCCCTCTTCATAGCTGAGAACAGCGAACTATCCGCGGCAGCATCCAACAGAAAGATGCTGTGGAGCCTGGACCTGGAACCCACCCCCCTGAAACCCGGACACATAGTATGCCTGACACGGGCAGGCGTCAAGGACACCATGATCACCGCACCTCGGAGACCTGAGCCTCTCACCGACACCCCGGAGACCATCTTGAAGACCCTGGACGCCACCCTCAGAGAGGCAGCCAGAGACGTATCCAGAAAGGCCCCGAAGGGGGCCCTAGCCTTCTCTGGGGGGATAGACAGCACACTGGCCGCCCTCTACCTCAGGGACGCAGGCGCAGACCTGGGCCTCATATGCGTAGGTGTCGATTCACGAAACGAGTACAGGCACGCCCAGGCAGCCGCGGACAGCCTCGGCCTAGACCTCCAAGTCAACCCGGTCACAGTGAAAGAGCTGGAGGAAGCCATACCGAACATAGTCAGAAGCGTGGAGGATAGCAGCCCACTCGCCGTAGGCGTCGCAGCCCCCCTCCACTTCACGGCCAAGACGGCCTCAGAGCAGGGCCACACAACCATCTTCACGGGGAACGGAAGCGACGAGGTCTTCGGAGGCTACCACAAGTACCACGCAGCCTACCTTAAGAACCCAGCAGAGGCCACGGAAATGATGCTCCGCGACACAGCCGAGTCCTGGGCCACCAACTACGACAGAGAAGCCAAAACGTGCACCGACCTGGGCCTCGACCTGCTCCTACCCTTCGCCCACCCACAGGTCATCGGCTACGGGCTCCGCGTACCCATAGAACTCAAACTACCGAAGAGCATGGACAAGCCCAGGAAAACCATACTCAGACAGCTGGCAAAGATGCACGGGTTACCGGAGGAGGTGTGGGCTCGGCCCAAGAAGGCCGCACAATACTCCACGGGGGTCCACAAAGCCATGGAGAGGCTGGCGAAGAGACGCGGCGTCAGCCTTCGAGGCTACCTGCAAGAAATCTACGACGAAACCCGGAAGGAGCCTACCCATGCCTAGCATACACAGAATACTCCAGACCCTGAAGGAAACCTACCCTGACACCGACCCAGAGCCCTCCACAGAAGACCCCTTCAAGACCCTCATAAGCTGCATACTATCCCAGAGAACCCGGGACACCAACTCCGAGAAAGCCACAAACAGCCTCTTCAACGCGGCGTCCACGCCGGAGGAGATACTGAGGCTAAGCCAAGACGAGCTCGAGGAACTAGTAAAGTCCTCAGGCTTCTACAGGCAGAAGGCGCGGCACATAGCCGAAACGTGCCGAGGCCTCATAGATATCCACGGCGGCGCAGTGCCAGGGGACAGAGAGTCACTACTCCGGCTGCCAGGGGTCGGACCCAAGACAGCCGACATTGTCCTCTCCCACAGCTTCAACGTGCGTACGGTGCCCGTGGACGTCCACGTCTGGAGAGTCACCCGGAGACTGGGCCTGGCCCCCACGGACGCGGACCACGAGGAAGTGAAGAAGGCGCTTGAAATGATAGTGCCCGACGACCACAAGCTGTTCTACGACAGAGCCGCTCTGAGGATAGGAAAAATGTACTGCAGAAAGACTGGGCCTAGGTGCGGCCCATGCCCCCTGGGACCCCACTGTGGCTACAAGGCTAACAGAGAGATATCAGCCCCTTAGCCAGGTCGTCGCAGAACTCGGCCAGGTGCTCGAACTCGTAGCTGATGATCTCATCTATCTGCCTCGTCACCGAAGCCATGTCCACCTGGCTCACGGGGACAACCTGGGCCGAGACCACGTGGGGCTCGTTGATGGGCCTACCGATCTGGCTGAGAAGCCAAACGTATGTCTCCTTCACCCCAGATACATCGGCCACTATCCTGTTCGCTATCCTGTAGCAGAGAGCGTTATAGATCTTGCCGACGTGGCTCACAGGGTTCTTGCCGGCCGCGGCCTCGCTGCTCATGGGCCTGTTCAGGGGGATGACGCCCACCACGTTGTTACCCCGGCCCACCTGGCCGCTGTCCCCCGCCTCGGCCGAGGTGCCCGTCACCGTCAGGTAGAGGCCGTCAATGCCTCTGCCCTTCACGTCCAGGGCGTTGATGCTCGCCGTGACGTCGTCGAAACCGTACTTGCCGTCCACGTACTCCATGATGGCGTCGTAGACCTCCCCCCGCTTCCTGAAGTAATCGACCTCGCCCTCGATGAACCTGTCAACCATGGCCATGGCCACGGTGATGTTCAGAGACCCCTTCTTACGGAGACCCATAAGCTTGATGTCCTCACCCGACCAGGGGTACTGCTTCTTGAAGCCCTTCGAGTTAAGGTGCTTCTCCAGATCCAGGATGATCCTCTCGGTCCGGGTGAAAGGCGCGTAGCCCACAGCAGCAGAGGTGTCGTTGGCCCCCAGGTACTTCCCCTTCCTGGCGAAGATGTCGCTCAGGGCCATGGACCCGGGCTTGATCTCACTCTGGTACATGACATGCTTATCTGGGTCCACGAACCTCAGGTTCTCCCTCAGCCACTGATTGGCGCTGCGCTCAGCGATCTCGTTGACGGGGATCTCCTCGTCCCCCGCCTTGAAGGTGGCCCTGTCACCGAAGACGAACTTCATAGGCTGCAGCACCTTTCCCCCCCTGAAGTCGGGACGCGTGACCCCGGCCGCCAGGAGACTCTTATCCACGTTGTGGTGCAGGACCACGCCGAACCTCTTCATATACTCCTTGGAGAGCTCCACAGAGATCCGGTTCATCACCGAGTCGCACATGGTGTCCGGGTGCCCCAGGCCCTTCCTCTCTACTATCTCCAGGGCCTGGTCCTCGATGGCTGTCCTCCCCAATAGGTTAACAAATACGTTGTTCAACGGTTTCACCGCGTCTGACGATTATTACTGGGGAGAATTATGCATGCCAGATTTAAAGCAATTCGTACATTTTCATTGGTGAATAGAGAAAAAAACATATACCCTTATACAAAATAAAATGAATAAACTACATTTTATTAGTAGTAAAGGAATTTTTCCCGCGTTCAAGCGTGTACCAGATTAATATATCTATCAAAACAAGCCCCGTGGAGCCGTGAATATAACACCCCAAAATCAAAAAACCCGGCTCTCCTACGAGAAACACCGTTCGCTATACAAGCACGCCTTGAAACCAGCGCGCGAAATATTTATCGGATAGAAAAGAATAGAGAAAAAAGATCATATCATAATACATTTAAATCACTCTAAAAACGAGCATCTGTAGAAAAGAATAAAAAGTAAACAAGCCATTATACATCTCTGAGGATTAAATATGGATGATAAAAATTTAGGCTACACCATCATGATCGTCACCATCGCCGTGATGCTCGGCTACTTCATCTGGGCATTCCCCGGGCTCTTTGGCACAATATTCGCCTGGCTTGGACCCCTTAGCGAGTGGGCGTTCAAGCTCCCCGTCATCGCGGCCGTGTACATGATACTGTTCATCATTCTCTGGATAGGATACACCATGGCCACCACGCCGCCCCCTGTGCCTCTCGACACTCCCCTGGACCTTGACAGCGAACTCGACGACGAGCTCGACTTGGAGGAAGACGAGGAGAAGGATGAGGGGTAGACCCTTTTATAGATAATAACCAAGCCTTCGTCCTTTTACATTTTTAGTATAATATAGTGGTCCACTATTCTGCCAGTATTGTACTATTTTGTATATAATTAGGTCTCTTATATATGCACGAATAAATCAATTATAATAGAAATACATGTGTGTTTTAATTCATTTATATTAATAGTTCGAGCAAAACATACACACACTCGAAGATAGCCACATTGCTGGGGGAGATAGTTTGGAGTGGAGATGGGGGAGCGACCAGCCGGTATTATGGATCATACCCGGGCTGGGCCTGGCTCTCGTCACATTCATCATGGCCCTGAACCTGCTCATCCACTTCTTACCCATTTCCCTAAACCTGTACCTCATGTCCGCGGCCTCGGCCTTCGTGAGTGCCACATCGGCCGGCTTCATCATAGAGCTCCTAAAGGGCCGAAACAGGCTAGTTATCTACACGATGGCGGCCACATGGTTCATCGGGTTACTCACCTACCTTTTAGGCCACGGTTTCCTGGAGCAGAACCTGCTCAACAGCGGCCAGACGGCCTCAATTCCCCTCGTGGGAACCATCCTGACCAGCGTAGCAGTAACAGTCATACCGGGCCTCTTCACAGGCTCCATAATGGGCGGGATGGCCAGCCTCGTCCCCGAAAGCGTTCTCCCGGCGGAGAAGCCCCAGATGGATTTGCAGGGCTTCAACCCCAACAGTTGGCCGGGCTACGAGAAGGCCTGCGTGAAGTGTGGGCAGGTAATGCCCTTCGACTCCATCCACTGCTCCCACTGCGGTTCAATACTGAAACGGAGGGTAGCCTCACAGATTAGGTACTGCCGATTCTGCGGGAGCAGGCTTCACTTCAAGGGGGAGTTCTGCCCCGACTGCGGTCGAGAGATAGTGATGCTCTCCAAGCCCAAGGTTTACGTGTCCCAGTAAGCTACCTTATCTGGGCGTCTACGCGTACCTTGCACACTTTAGGGCTGTACAGGGAGACCCTGACGCCGCCTAAGAAGTGGGCTGCCCTTCCCTGTTTCTCGGCCGCCTCGCCTAGGAGGGCCATGGCCTCTGTGAAGAGGTCGTCCTCGGGGGCCCAGTGGTAGAAATGCAGAACCCCGCCGGGCTTCACCCTCAGCACCGCTACGTCGAGGAACTCGTGGGCGCCCTTGGGCAGGGGCATGAGGACCCTGTCGAAGGTCCGTCCGAGGGTGGGGCACACGTCCCGGACGTCGCCGAGGTGCAGCTGGACTCTGTCCGCCACCTTGTTCAGTTTGACGTTGGCCTGGGCGTACCTGTGGGCGTCGGGATTGATCTCGATGCCGGTAACCTTGACGCCCTCCACTTTCTTGGCTATGCACACCGGGAAGGGGGCTACACCGCTGAACATCACCAGAACCTCTTCCCCGGGCTGCACCAGGGACACTATCCTGTCACGCTCCGTGCTCTCCCGTGTGGAGAAGTACGCCAGGTTGGGATCCACCCTGAACCTGCAGCCGGACTCCATGTGCTCCACCTCGGTGTCGGGGTCACCCAGTATGAGGCGCAGCCCCCTGAGCCTGTACTCGCCGCTGCGACCGGACTCCTTTCCGAGGACACTGCGGACGTTCCTGTGAACCTCCATGACCGCCTCGGCCACTAGGAGCTCGTGTTCCCGGAGCTCTTCAGGTATCTCTATGATGGCCACTGATCCGCTCTTGGAGCCCAGGATGTCGAAGGAGCCGGGTATGAACTCTACTAGATGCTCCGGCACCTTACCCTGCAGCTTATCCTTTATCGTGTTACCCAAGACACTCAGCTTCAAGTTTAGAAGATGGAGCGCTCTCCCGTCTTCTTAGCCAGCTTCCCCCTGAGTCTGATCTCCTCCACGGTCATCTCCTCGGGCTCGGAGTCGTCCCTTGTGCGCCTCTTTATGGTCAGCCCGCATATACCGCTCTCCAGGAGCTGTCTCTTCATGCACACCGCG
>DATKWY010000043.1:0-5143 GCA_035529295.1 Candidatus Desulfaltia sp.
TCGTCGAGCCTCCTCAAGACAGCTTCAGACAACATTTTCCTATTAATTCGCCACCCTATTTATTCTGTTTCTCTGGGGAGAACGTATTCTCATAGCCTTATTATTATTCCATGTAGAAAATATA
This sequence comes from Candidatus Desulfaltia sp., assembly GCA_035529295.1. Taxonomy (GTDB): domain Archaea; phylum Thermoproteota; class Bathyarchaeia; order TCS64; family TCS64; genus RBG-16-57-9. The sequence continues at coordinate 125 of DATKWY010000043.1, forward strand.
TTTGGCAATAAACTATAGCGCCTATATAGGTTGTTTTGGCGCGTAGTGGCTGCGTCGGGTCTATTCAGCCTCTAGCGGTGGTCGTAGGGGCTGTCATGGGTCTTGACGGGGATGATCCTCAGGCTTCTATCCTCAACTGCGTAGCCTCTGAGGCCATCGTACTCGATCCCGTTGCCCTCCAGTATCTTCAGGGCCTTCTCCTCCAGGCCGAGGGGCACGTATATGAACAGCTTCTTGTATTTTCTGCCCACGCTGGCGGTGTCCGACAGGAGCCTCCACAGTTCTGCTCTGCCCTCGTGGACATCCTCGGCACGCTCCACCATGCCCAGCTCTTGGACGCCGCCGTCGCCCCTGAGGATGACTATGCTGGGGTAGACGACGCCGTCCGGGCCCTCGATGCCGAACCGCTTCTGCTCGTCGTTGACTATGGTCTGGTAGTGGCTGGGCCAGCCCTCCACCTGGTCAACGAAGGGGAACCTGGTGGCAGCTATGATCCTGATGATCCGGTTCCGCTGTACCTCTGGGTCCAGCATCATGCGCTCAACCCTATCTCGGCTGCTACCCGCTGCATGGATGAGACGGCTATCTGGGAGAACTCGCTGAACGGGAGCCCTATCTCCTCGCAGCGCATGATGTTCTCGCGGCTCACCTGGCGGGCGAAGCTCTTGTCCTTCATCCTGTCCTTGATGCTGTTGGCCTTCATGCCGACGAGCTTGGTGGGCCGTACCAGGGAGTTGGCCACGATCATTCCCGATATGGCGTCCGCGGCCAGCAGCGCTACCTCCATCCTCTTCTCAGCCTTGAAGCCGGTGAGTTCGTTGTGGGACCTGATGGCGTCCACGGCCTCCTCGGGCAGCAGGTGCTGAACCATCTCAGCTGACTTGAGGCCGTGCTTGCTGAAGTCGTCACCGAAGGTCTCGTAGTCCACGTCGTGGAGGATTCCCACGGCCTCCCAGAGGGTGGGGTCCTCGCCGAAGCGTTCCCCCAGGCCCCTCATGATGGCGCCGACGCCTATCATGTGGTTCACCAGGTTCTCGTTCTTCACGTGCTCCTTCACGAGGGCTACGCATTCTTCGCGGGTGATCATAAAGTATGAGCCGGGGCGGCATTTTTTAAGGCTATGCATATCAGTGTGACTTATATAGCGGCGTGGGTGACATCGGGTATCAACTCGGGATGATGTATTTGGGTGAGGCGAAGACCGGCGGCTATCGTGGGCTTCTGAGCTACGGGCTCATCGTCATGACTCTCACGCACACGTTGACCCACGCGTTCCAGCAGATGCACTCGGCCCTTTACCCTGTGCTACAGGTGGAGTTCGCTTTGACCAACCAGCAGGTGGGACTCATCAGCAGCATCCCCAGCCTGGCAGCCGCCATCCTGAGCATACCGTCTGGGATGGCCACCGACAAGTTCGGGACCAAGAAGGTGATCCTGTTCAGCAGCGTCGTGGCCGCTGCTGGGGCCCTGACGGCAGGTTTCGCTCAGAATCAGTGGATGTTCATACTGGCCGTCAGCTTCCTCTTCGTCAGCACAACCTTCTATCACCCCGCCAGCTACAGCTTCACCAGCTTCCTCTTCGAGCCCAGGGACCGGAGCAAGGCCATGGGTATCCACGGAGGGGGCGGCACCCTGGGCATGGCCCTTGGGCCCATAAGCATCAGTATCCTGGTGGGGCTTCTAGCCTTCGGATGGAGGCAGGTGTACCTTGCCTGGGTGGTGCCTCTGGTCATCAGCGCCTTCATGGTCTACTACATCAAGTACATCCCAACACAGGACGTGGAGGTGAAATCAGGCGACGGAAAACCCACCGGACAAGCTGAGAAGCTGCTGTCCGCCAGCCTCTTAATGTTCCTGGCGTTCGGGGCCCTGCGCACGGTGGCCTCAACCATGACCATCACCTTCCTGAGCCTCTGGCTGGTGAACACCCGGGGCCTGAACCTGGCCCTGGCCAGCCTCGTCTTCGGGGCCAGCAGCCTCATGGGCATCGTGGCCGCGCCCATCGGCGGCGTCTTAGCCTCCAAGTACGGGGAGAAGAGGTGGATCGTGTACACCCTGGTGGTGGCTTACACATGCTTCGCCCTGGCTTTCCTAATCCCGTCCATATGGGCCTTCGCCGTCTTCTACCTCGGGTACGGTTTCTTCAACCTCCTGGGCATGGCGGCCAACTCGGCCATCACGGCCAAGCTGAGCCCCAGCAGGCAGAGAGGCATGGGCTTCGCCCTATACTTCCTGCCCGGGAGCATCATGGGGGCCTTCGCCCCGATGATAGCCGCCTTCATTGCGGACTCCTTCGGTATCTTCAACGTGTTCATGGCCAGCGTGGGGGTCTTCGCCATGGCCTGGGTCCTGTTCCGGTTCGGAGTCAAAGTGGACTAGGCCCCGTTCATCCAAGTGGGGCATTCTTCATTTTCTCTGGTTTGGATCAAATTTAGGAGGTTTTTTCTGTCTATACTTGATCCCCCTTTTTTTCCACGCCGGGGTTCAAAGGAAGAAGTGTATGCATGATTAATGCCATGTAAATTCGAAAAGTGGCCATTGAAAATGAACTAGATTAGTAGCGGCCACAAGAAGTAGGCCATGATGACTGTCAGGAGCCCGCCTGCTATGTCCAGCAGGAACCCTGCCTTGATCATCTCCCTCATGGTCACCTTGCCCGTGCTGTAGGCGATAGCGTTAGGAGGCGTCCCAACCGGCAGCATGAAGTCCAGGCTGGTGCCGATTCCCACGGCCACCGCAAGGATGATGGGGCTGACGCCGGTCTGCTGGCCCAGGCTGATGGCTATGGGCAGGAAGATGCCGGCGCTGGCCGTGTTGCTGGCGATGACGCTGAGGCCTAGGCCCGCGAAGGTGACTATTGCGATGGTCATTATGGGGTTGCCGCCACCGGTGAACATGTTGAGGGCGTTGCTTATGACGTTCACCAGGCCCGAGACCTCCAGGGCAGCCCCCAGGCTCAGGCCGCCGCCTATGAGGAGCAGTGTGGACCACTTGCCATCCCTTATGTCGGACTCGCCTAGGAGGTCCGTGAAGTAGAGGACCACGATGATGACTCCCGCCACCACGGCGCTGCTGTACCCGTGGCCCCCCCAGCCTATGATGTTCGCTATGGGTTCGGGCAGCTTCTCTGTGATCCAGGCCAGTACGGCGAAGGCGAAGACGATTAGGGTGTTCCTCTGGTTCACCGTTAGCTTTGTGGATGTCCTCTCGATCTTGGGTATCTCTGTCACGTTGGTGGGGAATATGGCGAAGAGGACCACCCAGATTATCAGTATCTGGACGGCGGCTATGGGCAGCCCGTAGAACATCCAGCCAAGGAAGCTTATCTGGTAGCCTATACTGGTCTTGAGGCTGGCCGCGGCCATGGCGCAGGTGGTGGTGCCAACCAGGGTGCCCAGGCCGCCGGCCGTGGCCGAGTAGGCGATGGCCAGGACCATGATCTTGCTGAAGTTACCCTTAGAGTCGTGGATGCCCTCTGTGATCTTCATGGCCATGGCTATGAGGAGGGCCGTGGCTGCGCTGTTGCTGATCCAGAGGCTGAGGAAACCGGTGGCTATCATGATGGCCAGGGTTAAGCCCTTGGGCCCCGCCTTTACCTTGGACAGGATCATGTAGGCGAAGTACTCATCCAGGTCGTACTTCTCCACGGCCACTGCCAGCAGGAAGCCACCCAGCAGGAGCATGACGGTGGTGTCGAAGAAGGGCACCAGCGCCTTGCTGAAGCTCTGGACCCCTAGGAACTGCTGCATCAGGGGTATCATGATGCTGGTGGCGGCCAGGGGCACAGCCTCGGTCATCCACAGGCCCGCCGCGACTATGAGGATGACTAGGGCGGACCTCTGGGCAGGGGTGAGGACGCCGGCGGTCTGGGTGTGGGCGAAAACGGCTAGAAGTGTAACAACTGCGACGACGATTACTCTCTTCTGATTCACGGGCGGTCACTCTACAGCTGCTTGTAGGAGATGATCTCCAGTCTCTCCTCCTGGGCCAACTCGTCCAGGAGCCTCTTCACGTCGAATATGTTCTCCAGGTCCACCATCAGGTACATGACGGCGAGGCTGGGGTAGTTCTTCTCCGCGGCCACCATGAATGGGGGCACCGCCACACTTGTCGTAAAGTCGACTGTGAACTTCTGGTTCTTGAGCTTGTTTGCGAACTTGCGGAGAATAATGTTGTCGATTATGTCTCCGCGGACCACTATCTCCACTGTTACTATCTTAGCCACGGCTTTCACCTGTCTCCGAAATCCGTTTAAGGAAACGCGGCTAGAATAAAAAACTATTTGAAACAATAAAAGAGTGAAGGTTTACGTCGATACCTTGGCGCGTCCCTGTGGGCGTGAAGATATAAGGGTAGGAGCCATTGGATCAAGTAGAGCCATGAGCATCGTTAAGCTGCCCTGGATGAGCGACGAGGAGGTGGACGCCCTCATAGGCCCCCAGATCATTTGCAGGATCGCCTTCAAGGGGGACGAGTACCCGTACCTATCCCCCTTCAGGTACGTGTCCATGAGGGGGACCCTGTACTTCCACTTCACCGACTACGGCAAGAAGATGAGGCTCATCAAGCAGGACGACAGGTGCTGTGTCCAGATCGAGCGCTACGCGCCCGACCTGAGCAGCTACAGTTTCGTGTCCCTCAGGGGGAGGCTGGAGGAGGTGACCGACCCGGAGGAGAGGAAGAAGGCCGTGGGGCTCTTCAGGGAGACGGGGAGGACCCTGTCGACCAGGTTCCTTGCGGCCCACGGCCTCGACCCTAAGGACGGGTGGGGTGCCTTCACGGTGGATAAGGACCTGGTCATCGTCAAGTTGGTGGACGTCGTGGAGAAGGTGGGGCTGAAGAACCCATAGGCCGAGCCGACCACACTCCAATGTGTTAAAAGTATGTCTAAGCATTTTCTTCATGTTCTGGTGGAGATAGACGTTGAAGATCACCAAGGTGGAGATTATTCCCGTGGACGTGCCGCGCAGCAAGGCCCTGGTCATATCCAGGTACGGGTCCCTGGGGGAGGGTAAGCCC
>DATKWY010000044.1:0-2083 GCA_035529295.1 Candidatus Desulfaltia sp.
GCTCAGCAGGAGCTACGGGCTCCTGGCCGCGGCCCAGCTCATGGTGGGTGTCGGGTGCAGCGTCTTCTACATCAACGCCGTGAAGCTGATATCTACTTGGTTCCCGGCAGAGAGGAAGGCCACGGCCATAGGCGTCCTCAGCGCCGCCAGCGGCCTGGGCAACTTCGTGGCCTACATGGGGTTCCCCCTTGCCGTGGAGAGGTTCGGGGACTGGAGGCCCCTGTACCTGGTGATGAGTGTGTTGCTGGTGGCCAACTGGGCTATGAACTGGTTCGTGTTGAAGGAAAACGGGTCACCGTTGGTTGATGGGCCTCATTCGCGAAGACAGCCAATAATGAGGACCCTTATCACAACGGTCACCGATAAGAGGTTGCTACCCTTCATAGCGGGCTACATCCTAGCAAGCTTCAGCTGGGTGTTTCTAAGCTGGATGCCCCAGTACCTCATAGACGTGAAGGGGTTCACATACGTGGATGCGGGAATGGTGGCCAGCGTGGGCAGCATCGCGGGCATCCCAGGCTGCATAGTGATCGCCGCAGTCTCGGACCGGCTGCGGAAGCGTAAGCTGCCTATTGTGGTTTTCTCCAGCGTCTACGCTGTGCTCCTGGCAGTGTTCCTATACCTACCGGGCAGCCTGCCCATCACCGTCTACCTGGCCCTGAGCTTCGGCCTGACCTTCATGGTGAGCTTCTGGGTCCTCTTCTTCAGCATGGTGCCCGAGACCCTGCCCCCCGAGAGGGCGGGCGTCGGGCTAGGGCTGGTAAACGGCCTGGGCACCATAGGGTTCAGCGTGGTGGCTCCCCTGTACGGAGGCCTGGTGGACGCCACGGGAGGGTACGGGGCATCCAGCATGGTTCTCATGGTGGGGGCCGTGGCCATGACCCTCATCTTCGCGGTGTTCCTGAGGGAGTGCTACGGCGGCCTCAGCAAAGAATGAGCTTTTAACCCCTGGGCCGATATCCCTTCTATGTCAGCCGAGGAAATCGTCAAGTTCCTGCCCAAGCTGGAGCAACACGTCCACATCGTGGGCTCCATAAAGCCGGAGACCTTCCTGTGGCTCATAGAGGACAGCGGATCGAACCTCCCCTACGAGACGCTGGAGGACCTGGAGGAGTTCTACACGTACAGGAACTTCCCCCACTTCATAGAGATGTACAGCAAGGTGAACGACACTATCAACAAGGAGAGCCACTACGAGAGGATCACCTACGAGATGCTGGAGAGCCAGGCAGCCTGCAACGTGCGCCACGTGGAGGCCATCTTCTCGGCCTGGGACCACGTCCGCCGGGGCCTAGACTACGGTTTGATGGTGGACGCCATCAACAGGGGGATAGGGAAGGCGAAGCGGAAGTGGGGCATATCCTGCACCATAAGGATCGACTTGGTGAGGAACTACGGCCCGGAGATAGGGATGAAGGCCCTAGACCTAATAGAGGAGAAGAGCGACAACATCCTGGCCATCGACACTGGGGGAAGCGAGCTCGGTTACCCCCCGGCCCCTTACAGGGAGTGCTATAGGAGGGCCAGGGAGATGGGCCTCCACACAGTGGCTCACCAGGGGGAGGGGGCTGGAGCAGATTACGTCTGGGCGTGCATAGAGACGCTTAAACCTGAGAGGATAGGCCATGGGGTTGCGGCTGGCGAGGACCCAAAGCTGATGAAAGCTATAGCGGAGAGGGGCATCGCCATCGAGTGCTGCCCGGTGAGTAACCTCAGGACCGCCGCCGTCCCCTCATGGGGCCGGCACCCGATACGCAAGTTCATAGAAAACGGCATCCGGGTGAGCGTCAACAGCGACGATCCCCCCATGTTTGGCACCGACATGAAAAACGAGTACCTTCAGCTTCACAGGAACATGGGGTTCACAGTGGAGGAGCTCTTCAAGGTGAGTATGGACTCCATAGAGACCAGCTTCCTCCAGGAGAAGGAGAGACTCAGAAAGAGCTTCACGAGGGATTTTGAGAAGCTGGCTCCAGCCTAGAGTGGGCCTCAACCAGTTTCTCGATGTCCTTGTGGAGCTTGTCCTCGAAGGCCCGGGCGGTGAGGAAGCTGCCCGCCGCCGCCAGGGTGCCCGCCACCAGGG
>DATKWY010000045.1:0-6959 GCA_035529295.1 Candidatus Desulfaltia sp.
CACCCAAGGCCAAAAGCAGGCCAGGAAACACGCCTTTACCATTCTATTCTACGCAGAAACGCCGTCCATTCCATACAGAATCACGGCCAATTCATCACATCAAGAACGTGCATGATGTGCAAAAAACGTAGGGGGGGATCCCCTAATGGCGGTTTTTCAGTCATTCGGGATCACCCGCACACCGATGAGACGCCTGAGTGCCCCAGATAAATTGACGTGAAAAAAGGTAGGGGGGTATCATTTTATGGCGGTTTTTTCAGTCATAAAACGAGTTAACTCATCCCGCGAGGCCATGACCCGGAGCATATGTGCAAAAAAATTAGGGGGGTATCAATTAATGGAGAATATTTTCATTATTAGACGGGATACCCTCCTTCAGCCACATAACAGCCGGGGCCTCCGATACTTTCACAGCCTCTATATCCCCCCAGTGCACAGTTAAACCATGACGCGTGTTCTCCTTGTGGGCGAAAGCTGGGTCAGCATCTCCACACACATCAAAGGCTTCAACCACTTCGTTAGCGCCACCTACGAGACCGGCCTCAAATGGTTCAAGGAGGCCATGAACCGGGAGGGCGTGGAGTTGACCCACATGCCGTCACACCTGGCCGCCAACGAGTTCCCCTTCGACCCCGGGGACCTGCCCTACGACTGCATCATCCTCAGCGACGTGGGCGCAGACACGTTTCTGCTGCATCCGCGGACCTGGCTCCACGGGGAGAGGACCCCCAACCGCCTGAGGACCATCCAGGAGTACGTCAGACGCGGTGGCGGCCTCATAATGGCGGGTGGCTACATGAGCTACCAGGGCATAAACGGCGCCGCCATCTACCAGAGAAGCCCCCTAGCCGAGGCTCTGCCCGTGGAGATGATGGCCACCGACGACAGGTGCGAGCGCCCCGAGGGAGTGGAGCCTAGGGTTATACTTCAGCACCCTGTGGTTGAGGGGCTACCCCAGCGTTGGCCCCACCTCCTAGGCTACAACCTGGTCAAAGCGAAGAAGGCCTCACAGGTGGTTGCCATGGTGGACAGGGACCCGCTCCTGGTCGTGGGCGAGCACGGAGAGGGGCGCGCCATAGCCTTCACCACTGACATAGGCCCCCACTGGTGCCCCCTGGAGTTCGCCGAGTGGGGCGGGTACCGGAAGCTGTGGCGCGGCATGGTGAGGTGGGTCGCCGGCAAAACGTAAGCCTCCTACCTCTTCTAGACCTTTATATCCACAAAACACACCCATCATTGATGAGATGAACCCCAACGTCCTTAGCCAGCGGTACGCCACCCCCGAGATGAACAGGCTGTTCAGCGAGGAGGGCAAGACGGTCATGGAGCGGGAGCTATGGATCAGCGTCCTCAGGGCCCAGAAGAAGCTGGGCCTGGCCCTCCCCGACGGCGTCATAGAGGCCTACGAGAAGGCGAAGGAGGACGTAGACCTGGCCCTAATCGAGGAGATCGAGCGGCGGACCAAGCACGATGTCAAGGCTAAGATCGAGGCCTTCGTCCAGGCGGCTGGGGGCCACGAGTACCTACACATGGGGATGACCAGCCGCGACCTCACCGACAACGTGGAGCAGCTCCAGATCAAGAGAGCCATGCGGCTGATCCACGGCAGGTACGTCTCCGTCCTCCGCCACATGCTGGACAGGGCCGAGATGTACAGGGGCCTGGTGCTCACGGGGCGCACCCACCACCAGGCAGCCCAGCCCACCCTCCTGGGCCGCAGGTTCAGCATGTGGGCCGAGGAGCTCCTACTGCACCTGAACGAGTTCGAGGCCTTCATCGACGGTTACCCGCTCCGCGGCATCAAAGGCGCCCTAGGCACCCAGTTCGACATGGTCACCCTCCTAGGCAGCGGCGATAAGGCTCAGAGGCTGGAGGCGTTGGTGGCCGCCGAGCTAGGCTTCAAGGAGACCCTGGACAGCACAGCCCAGGTGTACCCCAGAAGCCTGGACTTCAAGGCGGTGAGCCACCTAGCGGCACTGGCCTCGGCCTGCGAGAGCTTCGCCAAGACCATGAGACTCATGGCCGGCTACGACCTGGTGACCGAGGGCTTCGCGGAGGGCCAGGTCGGGAGCAGCGTCATGCCCCACAAGATGAACACCCGCAGCAGCGAACGCATATGCGCCTTCGCCGAGCTCCTGAAGATGTACGCCGACGGAGCCAGCAGGCTCGCCGGCGACCAGTGGGAAGAAGGAGACGTTTCCTGTAGCGCCCTCCGCAGGGTCGTCATCCCCGACGCATTCTACGCCTCGGACGGCCTCGTCGAGACCACCCTGACGGTGCTCAACCAGATGGGCGCCTACCCCGCCGTCATAGGCAAAGAAGTGGACAGGTACCTCCCCTATCTGGCCACCACCGAGATACTGAGCCTGGCATTGAAGCACGGCGTCGGCCGCGAGAAGGCCCACGCAGCCATCAAGAAGCACGCCGTAGGGGAGGCCCTCCGCATGAGGAAGACAGGCTCAGCGGAGAACAGGCTCATCGGGCTCCTCACAGAGGACCCCGCGTTCAAGGAGGCCGGCGTCACAGAGGCCATGCTCGGCGAAGTGCTCAGGGACAAGGCCCACTTCCTGGGCAACGCCGAGAAGCAGATAGACGCCGTCAAGGCGAAGGCCAAACCCGTTCTGAAAAAGTACCCTCGAGAGGCGTCCTACGAGCCGGGGGACATCCTCTAGTCCCCCGACCTAAGGTAGAGGATGAGGGCCGCCGCCAGACAGAGGACCACCACGACCCCTATCACCACGTGGGGCACCGGCAGGCTCCCTAAAGGCCCACCCAGGGCGGCCCCTATGTAGGGCATCGCCAGGTATATGGCGGCTGTGAGCACGGCCGTGGCCGTCACCAGCATTATCAGATACCCTATCTGGCCCCCCGAAACCTGGTCTATGTCATCGGGGACCGCGCCCCTGCTGAGGAGCTCCTGCCTCATCTCCCTGAACCGGACGCTGTGGCGGAGGGTGAGATACGCCACCTGTAGTAGGAGGCCCACCATGAACACCCAGAGGGCCGTCACCTCGGTGACGGGGGGCAGGTCCAGTATGAGGCCCACCCAGTTGAATGTGCTGAAGTCCAGGACCGCGGGGAAGAACATGAGCATGTTGAGCATGAATATGCGTCCGAACCAGTCCGCGTCGCCCCGCCTCCAGAAGGCGATGATGGCCAGGAGGGCCAGGAATATGGTGGCCAGGTCCATGTAGGCTATGTAGTCGCCCACCAGATACCCTATGAAGCTGTCCCGTACCATATCCACCATCTTGGCGTAGAGGGCGGTCTGAACCATGGTGACGGCGGCCATGTAGCATGCCGCCAGGCTGACCCCCAGCTCCATGGACCTTATGACGTTCTCCTTCATCCCGCCACCCTCTGCCGTTGAAGCGCCTGGGCGAAGCTCTCCCCTATGGGGTCCCAGTTCACCACGGTGCACCCCATGCCCCGGAGCACGTCGTACACCGGTTTGTTGTGGTATGTGAGGAACCCTGCGGCTATCTTCTCCTCCTCGGTCTGGGCCGCGACGCTGTACCCCTGGACGTTGAAGAGGATGATGTCGGGCCGCCCCACGGCCCTCACCATGTACCTGTGGAGCTCCTTGACGCCCTCCACTAGGCCCCTCACCTTGGCTGCCTCGATCATGGTTATCACCACGAAGAGGGGCCGGGACCCCACAATGTAGCGGCGGCAGCTGTGAATGGCCTCCTTGAGGCTCTCGGTGCTGTACCTCACGTCCACGTGGAGCAGCTCCCTGGTGATCCTGTACTGCTGCCGCTTGCCCACCTCCGGGAAGATGACCCGGCTCATGGACTTGGGCTTGGCGGCTGCTACCTCGGGCTCCTCCTCCACGGCCTCTATCTGGTCTATGCCCTCCAGGACGCCTATCTCGGGGGGCTTCTCAGTCCTCCTGAAGGTGCCCTCCCACTGGAAGGCGTCGTGGTCGTAGACGCAGAAGCCCACCCTGCAGTCGCGTTCAAGGTAGAAGCTGGTAAAACCCAGGGTAGCCCTGATGGCGTACTCCATGGTGTTGTTGACGGCGGTGCCTAGGGCCATGTGGACGGCGCTGTCCAGGAATATCCACACCATCTTCTTGCCCTCCTTCTCGTACTCGTTGACCAGGAAGCTCCCCGGCCTGTAGCTGAGGCGCTTTGCGCTGGCCTTCCAGTTGATGTTCCTGTAGTGGTCCCCCTGCTGGTAGTCCCTGATCTCCCTGAAGTCGGTGGTGGGTATCCCGAACCTGAACCTGGCGTCCATGGGCATGGGGATCTTGGTGACGCTCTTGTGGTTCTTGATCTTCCTTACGAAGAGGGGCTGGGGCTGCACCACCACGGCCCGCTTAGCTATCATGCTGCCCAGCTGGTTACTGCTCATGATCAGGGGGTGGCGGACCTCGTAGCTGATCTCGCCTATGTCGTAGTAGCCCCGCTTGGGGCACAGGGCCATGTACCCGAACTCCACGGTCTTGGGCTTCAGGCCTTTCCAGAAGGCCTTGAAGTTGGTGCCCTCCTCCAGGGCGAAGCTCTTGGGCAGGACGTCGGCCACGGTGACCACGCCGGGGCCTCCATCCACGTTGACCACGATCCTGTCCCCCATCTTGTCGTCCACGTTGATCTTGATGTCCTTGCCGACCCGCTCCACCGAGGTGACAGTGGGTTGGCCTATGATGACGCCCAGGGCTAGGAATATTATGGGGGCCATGCTCAGGGCTATGAGGATGAGGTTGCCCAGGAACATGCCCATCACTAGGAATGTGACGGTTGTAACCACCAGCTCTATGGTGTCCTGGGTAAGTAGCCGGGTTGTCACCTCTTACCTATGAACTCCTTGGGTACCTCTGTCTGCTCGAGGATCTCGTTGAGGATGGCGTCCGCGCTGAAGCTGCCCTCCAGCACGTACTCCATCTTCATTATTATCCTGTGGCCCAGGGCGTCGTGGACGAACATCTTCACGTCGTCGGGGGTCACGAAGCTTCGGCCCGTTATGGCGGCGTGGGCCCTGGCCACCTTGAGGAGGGCTAGGCCGCCTCTGGGGCTGGCCCCCACCTCCACCACGGGGTGCCTCCTGGTCTCTCTGATGACCTGGCTTATGTAGTCGATGATCTTGTCGTCCACGTAGATCTGCTCCTCTATGAACCGCTGGAGGCTGCGGAAGGTGACCTCGTTGGTGACGGGCTGGATGAAGCCGCTGGGGTCGTCCTGCTTCCAGAAGATGCGGCGCTTCATTATGAGGCTCTCCTGGGCCAGGGTCTCCACGTAGCCCATGCTCATCTTCAGGAGGAACCTATCCATCTGGGCCTCGGGCAGCGGGTAGGTTCCCTCCATCTCTATGGGGTTCTGGGTGGCTATGACGAAGAAGGGCTCGGCCAGCTTGTGGGTCTCACCCTCTATGGTGACCTGCCGCTCCTCCATGGCCTCCAGGAGGCCGGACTGGGTCTTGGGGGGCGCCCTGTTGATCTCGTCGGCCAGGAGCACGTTGGTGAATATGGGGCCCCTCTCCAGGGCGAACTGGCTCTGCTGGGCCTTCCACACCCTGGTGCCCAGGATGTCGGCGGGCATGAGGTCCGGTGTGAACTGGACTCTGCTCCACTGGCAGCCCACTATCCTCGCGTACAGCTTGGCTAGAAGCGTCTTTCCCAGCCCGGGGTAGTCCTCGAAGAGTACGTGGCCGTTGGCCAGGCTGGCGGCCAGGAGCTTCCTGAGCACCATCCGTTTGCCCACGTAAACCTTTCCAAGTCCCTCCAGTATGGCGTTGCTGACCGCCCTAACATGGTCTACATGCATCGATGTCATTTCCTTGTTCTCCTAACTCACTATCTTCATTCCCGCTTCCTCGACCGGGGCCGCCTCCCTCATGAGGCCGCCAAGGCCGAGCTGGTTGATCCTTCCCACCGTGCGCTGCAGCAGCTCCATGCGCCTATCTTGGTTCACCCGCTGCACCCTCTCGGCGCTGCCCTTTCTGGCTAAGTTGGGGGGCTTCTCGTCCTCGTACTTTATGAGCTCCCTGAGGGTGCTGGCTATCTCCGCCTCCGAGGCCCTGTTCTCCTCCAGGAACTTGAAGAGCTTGACGAGGAGTCTCTCCTTATGGCCTTCCCTCACGAACTCGTTGATGATGTCGGTGAAGTCCTCCAGGGCTTTGCCCTTGGTGGGGCTCAGGTCCTGTATGTGTTTGCCCCAGGCCCCGGCCTCGAAGGGCACCATCATGGACTCCTGCATGCCTCGGCGGACGATGGTGAATATGAGGGCCCCCAGGACGACTATGCCCGTCCACTCCACGTAGGGGCTCAGCTGCCTGATGACTGGGCTCACCTGCACCAGGCGTCCGCTTATGAAGTTGAAGTAGAGGGTGCCTATGAGGCTCATGGCCGCCACGAAGGGGTAGCTGCTGGCTATTCCACCGGCCTGGGCCAGGTACGCGTTCTTGGAGTCCTTGAAGATGCCTATCATGGTGATGACGGCGGCCACGGCGAAGCCCCAGTTGATCATGTCCTTGATGAGGAGCACCTGGTCGGACTCGGGGACCCCCGGCGTCACCATGTACAGGTGGGCCAGCTGGACGCACACCTGGCCCAGGATGAATATGGTGGCTGAGCCCGCCACCACCTTGATGTAGTGCTGGCCCCTGATCTCGGCCACGGCGGCCAGTATGTTGTAGGTGAAGAACACGGAGAAGGCGCCCATGACCAGGTACCCGGCCATCTGGGTGGCCTGGCTCATGGGCTGCAGTATCATGAAGAAGGCTATGATGCCCGTGAAGCCGCCGGCTATCATGCCGCTCACCAGGACCCTGTTGAGGCGGCCCTCGAAGAATATGGTGAGGAGGGTGGCCGCGTAGAAGAAGGCCATGCCCCCCAGTATGGGGAGGAGGACGACGGCTATGCTTTCGTTCCCCAGGGCCTCGGGCATGTAGGGGAGGAAGCTGCCGAAGTCCCCCACGGTGAAGGGGGTCATATAGCTTATGCCCCCCAGGACACCTGC
>DATKWY010000046.1:0-8358 GCA_035529295.1 Candidatus Desulfaltia sp.
TGAGCTACGACCTCATAGTCAAGAACGGCCGAGTGATGGACGGTTCAGGCAACCCCTGGTTCCACGCCGACATAGGGGTGGAGGATGGGCTGGTCGCCGCCGTCGGTAACCTGGGGGCCATGGACGCTAGGCACGTCGTGGACGCACGGGGCATGATAGTGGCCCCGGGCTTCATAGACATCCACAGCCACAGCGACGTACCCATCCTCGTCGACAGGAGGGGCCTGAGCAAGATCCATCAGGGCGTCACCACCGAGGTGGTGGGTCAGTGTGGAAACAGCGCTGCCCCAGTGAACGACTCGGTGAGGGAGTACCGGGAGAAGTACGCCCGGAGCAGCGTCCCGGACGACTTCCACATAACCTGGGGCACCATGGCCTCCTACATGGACGAGGTGGACAAGGGCGCGGCCCTCAACATAGCCCCCCTCATAGGCCACGGCACCGTGAGGCAGGACGTCATGGGCTACGAGAACCGTGAGCCCACCGAGGCCGAGCTGGAGGACATGAGGAAGCTGGTGGCCGAGGCCATGATGGATGGGGCTTGGGGCATGAGCACGGGTCTCATTTATCCTCCCAGCGTCTACGGCAAGGCCCCTGAGATCACTGGCCTCGCCAAGGTGGTGGCCCAGTACGAGGGCCTCTACTTCTCTCACATCAGGGGGGAGGGGGACACGCTGCTGGAGGCCGTCAAGGAGGCTTGTGAGGTCGGGTCCCAGGCCGGGTTACCCGTTCAGATATCTCACTTCAAGGCCAGCGGCCAGAAGAACTGGGGCAAGACAGTGCAGAGCCTGGCATTGGTGGAGGAGTACAGGGAGAGGGGCGTGGACGTGACCTTCGACCAGTACCCGTACGTAGCCTCAAGCACCGGCCTGACAGCCCTCCTGCCCCACTGGGCCCACGAGGGGGGCGTCGAGAAGATGCTTGAGCACCTGAAGAGCCCCGCCTCCAGGGAGCGCATGAAGAAGGAGCAGCGCCTCGGCTACCCGCCCGAGAACATACTAATCACCAAGGCGAAGAACAACCCCCAGTACACGGGCAAGAACCTGAAGGAGATCGGAGAGATGATGGGCAAGGAGCCATTTGACGCCATGTTCGACCTGCTCATAGCCGAGAACACCCAGGTCCCCAGCGTCATGTTCGGCCTCAACGAGGAGGACGTGGTCCGGGTCATGAGGAGCCCCTTCGGCATGGTGGGCAGCGACGCCTCAGCCATATGCCCTGAGGGCGTGTGGGCGGACAGCAAGCCCCACCCCAGGGCCTACGGCACCTTCCCTCGCGTCCTCGGCAAGTACGTCCGCGAGAATGTCATAAGTCTCCAGGAGGCGGTGCGCAAGATGACAGGCGCCCCAGCCCAGCGCATGGGCTTCAAGGACAGGGGCCTCCTCAAGGAGGGCTACAAGGCGGACATCACCGTGTTCGACCCGGCCACGGTGAGGGACGAGGCCACCTTCACGGACCCCCAGAGGTACGCGTCAGGCATACACCACGTGGTGGTGAACGGAGTGCTGGTCATTGAGGACGGGGGGTACACTGGGGCGCTTCCGGGTAAGGCTTTGAGGAAGCCTGTATAGGCTCACTCTTTTCCCAGTGGCTGGGTATAATGTGAAAAATTTTATCCTTTTGCTCGCAGCGGAGCCTCGGTCACTCTGGTAGGCCTATTGTCTTGAGGTAGCCGTTGAGAACCCTCGTGAAGGCTGCCTCATCCCTCACCCTCAGCTCGTTGTCGATGTAGTCGTCGGCGTTCATGCTGAACTCGAACCTCTTGGCGCCTTTGCCTATTCCCAGGAACCCTCCCTCCTTCTCCACGAGAGCTAACTCTATCTTGACTCTCTGCGGACCCAGGGTTTTGGCGATGTTGTCGAGGGCGCCGATGATGTCACTCGACTGTTTAGTGGGCGCTCCCCTCCTCGAGACCTTCACCTCGACCGCCTTCAGTCCCTCCTGGGGCGGGTCGAACCTCCTGAAGTGGTAGTCTCCTCCACCCCTCCCCGTTAGGCCCTTCTTGGATGGGTAGCCTCTGCTGGATAAGAGGTCGAATATCTTTTCAGCGATAACGTCGTCCTTCGACCCACTTGTCATGGCTTTTTTAGCCAGTTTTTTTCCTTCTTCGAACATCCCCGCGGTGTCACCTGCTATGATCTGTTCTATGAGGACAACAAGGCGGGTAATTTAAACTTAGTTCAAGTTAAGAGTAAGCCCATTTTTCGCAAACTATTGAAATACCATAGTATCCACACATGCATCATTTACCATTTTTGTATCAATATTTGGGGTTATAAACTCTGAGGGTATAGATTAAACGTCTTTGAGGTAGAGGGGGTTTACAGGTTGTTGATCATCCTGAAGTCTTCCTTCATGGTGTTCAGCACCACGTGGGTGTTGGTGCGCTCCACGAAGGGCATGCTCAGCAGGTCCTTGGGGAACTCGCTAAGCTCACGCCTGTTCCTAAACTTGGCCACCACCACCGAGTCTATCTCGCCCGTGACGTCGTAGACGGCGCACACGTAGGGCAGCTTGGCTATCTCCCGCTGAGTCTCAAGGAGTTTGCCCTTGTTAACCGTCATCTCCGTGACCACTGTGAGCTCGAAGCCCAGCCTCTCGAAGTCCAGCATCACCGTGTAGTCCTTGATGACGCCGGCCGACTCCAGCCTCTGGACGTGGTTGATGACGGTGGCCGCGGAGACGCCGATGGCCTTGGCCAGGTCCCTGTAGCTCCTCTTAGAGTCCTTCAGCAGCTCCGCCAGGAGCCTCTTATCGATCTCATCTAACGCGAACATGGGATCACCTTAAACATATGTTAACTGTTTTAGCTGATAGGGTGACACCCGTATATTAAACTTATCATAAAGTATATATTCGTTTAAGATGTCGATGGCTTCATTCTTCGGGACGCGGGCGCGGGCGCGACGCTGTGACCGCGGCGGGGGCGCCCTGGTGCTTTTAGGTGCCCTCGTTACATCCGTCTCGAGGAAGTAAATTTGCCTTAAACGCATCAACACCAATTAACAAAAGTTTAGATAAAAATATAATAACTATACATATGTTTAGGTTATCACCAGAAAACTATATATGCGTGAACTCTGCGTTGTGGTTTATGCCTGCTAAACTGACCAACGGCGACGCCGTGGAGCCCATCATGGAGCTCGTGGCCCGTCACGACATAAAGTACGTCCGGCTTATCGTCATCGACTCCCTGGGCGGCCCCAGGGCCATGCTCATACCCGAGTATAACATCAGGGACGCCCTGACCCACGGCATAGCCTTCGACGGCTCCAGCGTCCCAGGGTTCGCCGAGGTGAACCGAAGCGACCTCAACCTTCACCCGGACCCGGCCACCTTCCTGGTGCCCATGTGGGAGACCCCCGGCATAGCCCTCATGTTCTGCTACGTCAGCAACCCCGACGGCACCCCCTTCCCCGGTGACCCCAGGGGCCGCCTCAAGCTGACCGTGGACGAGCTGGAGAAGGAGGGCTACGGCTTCAACACGGGCCCCGAGTTGGAGTACTTCTACGTCACCAACAAGGACGGCGTGGTGGCCCCCTTCGGCAAGGGCGGGTACTTCGACCTGCCGCCCCTGGACCCCACGGAGGACGTGAAGCTGGAGACCCTGATGGTCCTGGAGGCGGCCGGGTTCATGCTGGACCGGGTCCACCACGAGGCGGCCAGCGGCCAGCAGGAGATCAACTTCAGGTACAGCGACGCCCTGAAGACGGCGGACAACGTCATCCTGTACAAGCTGGCGGTGAAGACCGTGGCCGAGAAGCATGAGGTCATGGCCACCTTCATGCCCAAGCCCTTCTGGGGCATCAACGGCAGCGGCTGCCACGTGCACCAGAGCATCATCGACAACGAGACGGGGCGCAACATCTTCGTGGACCCCGACGCCGAGCACGGCCTCTCAGACACGGCCCGGAACTACATAGGAGGCTTGCTGAGTCACGCCCAGGCCATGAGCGCCGTGGTGGCGCCCCTGGTGAACAGCTACAAGAGGCTGGTGCCCCACCATGAGGCCCCCGTCTACGTGAGCTGGGGCTTCGCCAACAGGTCGGCCCTGGTCCGGGTCCCCCTGGCCCCCGGTGAGATGAACAAGGTGACCAGGATGGAGTACCGGCACCCCGACCCGTCGTCTAACCCCTACCTCACGGCGACGGTGCTCCTGAAGGCCGGGATGGAGGGCGTCAACAAGAAGATTGAGCCCCCGGAGCCCATGGCCGAGAACATATACCACCTGACGCCTAAGGAAGTGAAGAAGAGAGGCGTGGAGGTCCTACCGGAGCACCTGGGCGAAGCCGTGGACTACTTCGAGGAGGACCCTGTGATGAAGGAGGCCCTCGGAGACTACCTCCACAGCAACCTGGTGGAGCTCAAACGGAAGGAGTACGACGACTACCAGAGCTTCACAGGCGTCGAGTGGGCCGCCAGCAGGCCCAAGATCACCTCGTGGGAGTACGACAGGTACCTCACCAGGTGCTAGGCCCTGCACCCCATCTCCTTTATCTTCTGGGGGAGATCATCCAGCTCGTCCAGCATCCTCCGGTACCACCTGTCCAGGGTGTCCCTGATGGACTCCTTGAGGCGCTCCGGCGGCACGGCCCTGTAGACGTACTTGTAGCCGCCCAGGCCTATGAGCTCCTCCTCCCTGGTGGCCAGGCCCTTCTCCACCAGGTTCTGCAGCAGGCGCTGGGCCGTGGACCTGCTCTTGCTCAGCCTCTCGGTGGCGTCCTGGATGGTGACGGGGCCCAGGTTCACCAGGACGCAGTAGGCCTGTATCTCCGTGGTCTTGATGCCCAGGGCGCACTTGATGAGCTCCTCCGGCCCTATCTCGGGGGCGTTGAGGATGCTCTGTATCTCTTTGAGGCTCATACTATGTTCAATGGTGGTGAACACCTTTAAATACCTTTATATTTTGTGACGGTCAACCAAGTACTGACACAATATGCCAAAAACAGTTGAAGTGACCGACGCATCATTCGACGAGTTCGTTAAGGCGCACCCCAAGGTGGTGGTGGACTGCTGGGCTGCCTGGTGCGGCCCCTGCAGGATGCTGAGCCCCATCATCGAACAGCTCTCCGAGGAGAGGGAGGGTATTACGTTCGGGAAGCTGAATGTGGATCAGAACCGCGTGATCCCCATGCGGTACGGTATAATGAGTATCCCGACCCTGCTCTACTTCAAGGACGGTGAGCTGGTGGATAAGACCCTGGGTGCGCTGCCCAAGGTGGCCCTGGAAGCAAGGATAAGCGCTGTGATGGGTTAAGCCCGGCTAGGCCCGGCTCTTCAGCTTCTCCGTTATCTTCAGAAGCTCGTCCGGTGTGATGGGCTTAAGCAGGACCTCGTCTGTGCCCAGCTGGCTGGGGTCCATGTTCTCCAGCATGTCCATGTTACCCGTGAGCAGCACCACATTAATGTCGCTGTTCCGGTCCTTGAGGCGCCTGGACAGCTCGTTGCCCGTGGTGTCCGGTAGCTTCAGGTCCAGGATGGCCATGTCGAAGTCCATCTGGCTTGCCTTCAGCAGGGCTTGGTTGCCTGTGTTGGCCGTCTCCACGTAGAATCCGGCGTCCTCCAGGAGGACCTTGAAGGTGTCTGTGAGGAACTCGTCGTCGTCCACTATGAGGACTGTGCCTAGGGGGTCCTCGATGATGTTCACCTGCTCCTCGTACTCGTGGAGGGCTTCGCTGAAGTCTGGGTGCCCGTCCAGGATGTCCACTATGAGCTCTAGGCGCTCCACTAGGGCGTCCATCTTCTTCTCGTGCTCGTTGAGAACGTTGATGATGAGGTCGAGCACGTCGATCTTGTCAGTGAAGCTCATGTCTCTACCCGCTAACTCCCCGTACTAGAGGCTGTGTGATGGGTATATGAATTTTGAGGCTGATGTTTGGTGTATTTTGTTGACATTAGTATGTCGACGGCTATTTCTTGGTGTAGGTTGTGGTTGGTATGCATTGATTCGTTTTATAGATACGTTTCTCTGATCCATATCTAGCGTGTTGTCAGTTGGTAGGGCGTGGATGTCCTTGGCTCAGGAGATGACAGTGGCTTGATAGAATGTGAGATTTTTTTTGGATTGCTTTTAGCTAGTTTTTACTAAAACGGACATATTTGATGGGATTGAGAATGCGAGGTATTAGTGATTGTACATCGAAACCTATATACCATCCATATCGCTAGTGAAATACTGAGGCTATGCTGGGTCTACTACTAATACCGCTGATGGCGCTCATCGGTGTCCTGTTTTTACTCTCAGCCGTGTTCATAGGGGTGTCCTTTACTCTGGGGCTGGCCGTGGCCCTCATTACCATACCCCTAAAGGTGGTGCTCTGGGTTATCAGGGTCATCTTCAGATTTTAGCGGCTATATTCTTAGTGTTTATATATTATCAGGTTGTTTGCACAGAGACGCAGGGTCAACCCATGATTGAAGTGATAGGGCTCGTAGCGGCCTTCGCCATCATCTTCATTCTAAGGACCAGGGACGTGGAGTTCTACGTCTCCATAACCGTGGCCGCCATTATCATCGGGCTCACCTCAGGCAAGCCCTTCACCATCCTGTTCGATGTGCTCCTGCAGACCGTGAGCAAGCCGGACACGTGGACCCTGTGCGCGGCCGTTGGCCTCATCTCCGTCCTCGGCTACGCCCTGAAGGAGACGGGCCTCATGGTCCGCTTCATAGACGCCCTGAGTGGCAGGCTCCCCGGCAACGTGCTCCTGGCCACCATACCCGCCCTCTTCGGGTTCCTCAGCATGCCGGGCGGCGCCCTCATGTCTGCGCCCTTCATAGAGCCCGAGGCCGAGAGGCTGGGCCTCCAGCCGGAGCACAAGACCTACTACAACGTCTGGTTCAGGCACCTCCTCTACTGGACCAACCCCATCACTCCCAGCACCGTCATGGCGGTGACCCTGAGCGGTTTTACGGTGAACCAGTGGCTGCTGGTCCAGTTTCCCCTCTTCTTCGTCATGGTGGGCATAGGCCTCTGGATGAGCAAGGACTTCATCCTGAGGAAAGTCTCACGGGAGGAGAAGACATCGCTCACTTTAAGTAACGTCAAGGGGGTGGCCCCTATCCTGATCTCAGTGGTTCTATCCCTCTCAGGAGTCGATATCTGGATAGGGCTCGTGGCGGGCATCCTGCTGACTCTCCTCCTCGGTAACGCTGAGCCGGGAAAGTACGTCGAGTCTTTCGTGAAGGGAATAAAAGGGGATATCATACTGTCCGTCGTCTCCATGCTGTACCTCAGAGACATCATTCTTGCCTCGGGGAGCGTCACCACCCTCTTCCAATCAATACTGGGCTTCGGGGTGCCCCTCCTAGCCATACTGATAGTAGTGCCTCTCATCATAGGGGCTATCTGCGGCTCCCCCGCCATGGGCATAGGCATCAGCTTCCCCCTGCTCCTGCCTCTGCTGGGGGAACCCAACATTCACCTCACCAGCATCATCTTCGTGGGCATAACCAGCGCCTACCTGGCATCCCCCATCCACCTCTGCCTGGCCCTAAGCAACAGCTACTTCAAGTCCGACGTCAACAAGGTAATCAGGTACCTGGCCCCCAGCAGCGCAGCCCTCTACATAGCGGGCGTCCTCTACCACCTGGCCCTCAACATGCTATGAAGGTAACCCCTTTAACCGCCGCCACCGATCCATGATCGGTTCCCTTGGGCGTCCCCCTAACACCCATAATAGTCAAGAAGACCCTGACACTGGGCGACCTCAAGGGCAGAAGCTTCGCCGTGGACGCCTTCAACGTCCTCCACCAGTTCCTGGCCCTCATAAGGACCCGGGACGGGACCCCCCTCATGGACCGGGACGGCCATGTGACCAGCCACCTGGTGGGCCTGGCCTTCAGAACCACCCGCCTCATATCAGACTACGGGATGAGGCTGGTCTTCGTCTTTGACGGCAGGCCGCCGACGCTCAAGTCCGGCGAGGTGGAGAAGAGGCGGGAGGCCAGGAGGAAGGCCGAGCAGGAGTACCAGGAGGCTTTGAGCAGGGGCGACGTGGCGGCGGCCCACTCCAAGGCCGTGATGACGGGCAGGCTGACCGGCCAAGCCCTAGAGGACACTAAAAGGCTTCTAACCTTGCTCGGGATACCCTGGGTCCAGGCCCCGGGGGAAGGCGAGGCCCAGGCGGCGTACATGGCCAGGCGGGGCCACGTGTGGGCGTCCAACAGCAGGGACTACGACTCTCTCCTCTTCGGCGCCCCACGTCTGGTCAGGTACCTCACCATAGGCGGGGAGGAGTGGCTGCCCAGCAAGGGCAGGGCCCGCAAGCTGGAGCCCGAGCTCATAGACCTGGAGACGCTCCTCGGCCACCTCGAGATAACCCG
The DNA here is from genome assembly GCA_035529295.1 of Candidatus Desulfaltia sp. Classification (GTDB taxonomy): domain Archaea; phylum Thermoproteota; class Bathyarchaeia; order TCS64; family TCS64; genus RBG-16-57-9. The sequence continues at coordinate 8,323 of DATKWY010000046.1, forward strand.
GGAGCAGCTCATCGACCTCTCCATCCTCGTGGGCAC
>DATKWY010000047.1:0-3705 GCA_035529295.1 Candidatus Desulfaltia sp.
AATTTAAAAAATGAAGATAATTTATTAAGAATTTATGAAATATTTGATATAATAGCCAGAGAATCTTATCAACCAGGTCGTCTACATTATATTAGTTTTTGGGGAGCCGAAAGATATTATCAGCTTGGAGGTGTACAAAAAGACCTAGAACAAGAATTAAAGAATAGATATCCAGGAACTAACATAGAAGAAAATATTAAAAATTAGAACGGCGCGAGAAATTTAAACGTTAGCACTAAATTGAAGCTGAGGGTAAAAACAGGTGTTGATTTAAACCGCTCAATTCCCCAAAACAACCCCAAAAACAACCCAAATCAAGGATTTTAATAGGTGCGGGGGGTGGGGTTCGAACCCACGGAGGACTAGTCCATCAGGTCCTAAGCCTGACCCCTTTGGCCACTCGGGAACCCCCGCGCCCACAAATAAACACCGAGACCCAATTAAAACCTTACCGCGTCCTAAACCAAGAAGAACCCGGTCTGCCTCCCACCGATGAGCCTACACCCCTCCCCACTGAACACCACGTCCTCCTCCAACGCGAACCTCAGCGACTCACCACCCCACTCCGCCACAGGCCCCTCCACCGACAACTCCATGGTGAACGCGTAGTTAGACTCCAAAACCACATTGCCCCTACCCTCATTCCTCTCCTGCTCCCAGGGCAACCCAATCAAGGGACCAGGCTCGTGGAGCAGCCGCCCCAGGCCATGCGAGTAGACCCGGGGGTTGGGAATCCCTTCACTCCTAGCCCTGCCCAGTATCCCACGGAGAAGCTGATCCCCCGTCAAGCCGCGCCTGAACTCGGCCATGAACACGTCCTGCAGCCTGTTGCCCTCCGCCATTAGCCTCCTCAGCCCCTCAGGGGCCTCAGCCTCCCCCGGCCTCAGAGCGTACACCCACTCCTGGTGGTCCGTTATTAGCCCCAGGTACCTTATCCCGACGTCACACCTGACGAGGTCCCCCGCCCTGATCACCGGATCCACACCCCCGTACAGCTGCCCCGCCGCGCCCCTCCTGATGGGGTAGAAGCTGGGCTTGAAGGCCACCTCCAGCCCCAGATCCGCGCACCTCTGCCAGTAGTACCACTCAAGGTCCCGGACGGAAGTCACCCCAGGGACAATGGCCTCACGGCTGTAACACTCAGCGATCAAGGCGTGGGCCACGCCCGCCACGTGCTCGTAGAGGGCCACCTCCTCGTCCGTCAGGGTAGCGAGCCACCTGGTGGCGCACGCCTCGGCCGACACCAGCCTATCCACGTACCTCCGGGGCAGAGCCGCAACCAACTGGTTGTACAAGTTGTGGGTCAGACCCCCCGCCGCCCACTGCACCGACCCCACGTTGATCCCAATCCGCTCAGGGTCCCTCTCCTCCACGATCCCCCTTAGGAGCGTCCACTGCTCGCTGTGGTGCCTCCGCCCGGGCCAAGGCGTCTCGTACAGGCCCTTGGTGTCCGTCATGGAGACGTTGATCCTCTCCACCCCCGTCTCAGGGCCCCTGTCGTGGAACACCAGCATCTGGAGTATGGGGCACCATGTGTCAACGGGTATCATGGACTCGAACACCGGGTCCAGGTTATCCTCCTGGCAGATGACCAGCCACATATCGATCCCCCCTTCCCGCATGGCCAGAGGCAGCACCGTATCCAGGCGCTCCGCGAGCACCCTGTTCACGATCTCGGCCCGCTCACGCACGGGCAGAACCTTAGGGAACCTGGCAGCGGAATGGTGAGCCCGATCATCACGATTCATTCAGCGAACACCACGCAGGATATTGAGCCTGAATCTCTTAACACCTTGCACCGCCAACAAGTTTATACCACGTCCGCATTCTTGAACCCTAAGTTGAGCGAGCAGGACGAAGCCCCCCTGAAACGTACGCGCCTCCTAATGGCCACGGGCTTCACCCAGATGTTCGGGGACAGCCTCAACAACCGGTTCAACAACCTTCTCGTCGCCGCTGCCGGCTCCACAGTCAACCAGATGGGGTTCCTCCAGGGCGCCAAGAGCCTCAGCGGAAACCTCCTCCAACTGGCCTTCGGACGCCTAGCCGACAGGTACGGCAAACGGGTGTTCATCGCGGCGGGCCGCGTCCTCAACGCCGGCGCCATAGCCGCCCTGCTACTCTACGACACCCCTGGGCCTCTCATCTGGCTGGTCATCCTCAGCAGCTTCTTCAACAGCATGAGCTACCCAACCTGGAGCAGCCTCCTGGGCGACTACACAACCGATTCCACCCGCGGGCAGACCATAGGGGCCATCAACAGCGTCAGCCAGCTGGGCAGCTTCGTCGCCATGATGATAGCCGTCGCCGTCAGCCTAGGCCAGCAGGGGGACACCACCATCGAGAGCTTCAGGCTGGTGCTCTCCCTCGCGGCAGCGGCCAACCTCCTAGGCGGAGTCATGATCATGTTCACCAAGGAGAAGCCCCCCAAGGGCGCCAGCCAGAGCCTCCAGCTGGGCAGGCTCCTCAGGGACCCCCGGCTCACCAAGTACATGGCCCTCAACTTCGTCTACGGCATAGGCATGAGCTTCGCCTGGCCCCTCTTCCCCATGGTGATAACCCACAGGCTCAGGATGAAGATCTGGCAGATAAGCACCCTGAGCCTCACAAGCAGCCTGGTGAGCACCCTCACCCAGAGAAGGCTGGGCAGCTACATGGACCGCATAGGCAGACGTCCCATCATTGTGCTGAGCCGAGTCACGATGGCCCTGGCACCCGTGGCCTACGCCCTGGCCACGGACTGGTGGCACATAGCCATCGCCGAGCTGTTCCTGGGCCTGGGCATGGCCGCGTGGATGAGCAGCGAGTCCACCTACATCATAGACCTGGCCCCAGGAGAGCTGCGGGCCACCTACCTGGCCAGCAGCACCGCCGCCTTCGGCTTCGCCAGCTTCATAGGCAGCAACGTGAGCGGCTACATCATCGACACCTTCTTCGCCGGCGTGGAGGGCCTCAACCAGGGCCTCCTCATCAGCGCAGCCCTGAGGGTGGTCTTCGGGCTAGGCTACCTCACCATCACCGAGTCAAGAAACAAGGCAGAGTAAGAGACTTAAGCCCTCCACACAATTCAGTACCAGGTGAAGAATTTTGGAGATCAAGTGGCTCGGACACGCGTCGTGGAAGATAAAGACGGGGGGCAAGGTCATATACATCGACCCCTACGAGGGCAGCTACGACGAGAAGGCTGACCTCATCCTAAGCACCCACCACCACGACGACCACTGCAAGCCGGACAAGGTGATGCAGGCCCGAGGAGACAAGACGGTCATCGTCGCTCCCCCGGAGTGCGGCAAGAAGCTGGGGGTCCCCGTCAAGAGCCTGAAGCCGGGAGAGAAGACAACGGTGGGCCCCGTCACCGTGGAGGCCGTGGAGGCATACAACTATAAGCGGTTCAGGAGCCCGGGCACGCCCTTCCACCCAAGGGGCGTAGGCGTAGGCTACCTGGTGAAGGCCGAGGGCAAGACGGTGTACCACGCGGGGGACACGGACTTCATTGAGGAGATGAGAAAGCTGAAGGGGGTTGACCTGGCGCTGATGCCCAGCGGGGGCACCTACACCATGGACGCGTCCGAGGCCGCGGAGGCCACCATCGCCGTGAACCCCAAGCAGGCGGTGCCCATGCACATCTGGGACACCGACCCCGCCGAGTACAAGAAGAAGGTGGAGGCCGGGAGCAGCACCAAGGTCCAGATCATGAAACCCGGC
>DATKWY010000048.1:0-3242 GCA_035529295.1 Candidatus Desulfaltia sp.
ACGGGGGGATCACATTGGAGACCTGGGACCAGCCCGGGTACCGAATAGACCTGACAATGAAGGCGAAGGGAACTTCTGACAGGCAGGCGCAGGAAAACCTTGACAAGGTACAGATACAGTTCTCTGATAATGACGTGGCCGGCACCCAGAGGCTTTCATTGGAGTTCACGGTGCCTGGGGATAACTGGAGCAACTACGCCATAACTGTGAGCGCGAAAGTTCCTGAAGGCGTGGTCTTGGACCTCGACGTAGCCACCAGCAACGGGGAGATAGTTGTCACAGACGTGTCAGGCAGAGACATAGTGCTACACACCAGCAACGGCAGAATGACACTAGACAAGGTGTACGCCGAGACAATCAGAGGCTCCACCAGCAACGGAAGAATAAGCGGGGACGTGGAGGCCTCCACCGTCGACCTGTCCACCAGCAACGGCAGCATCGACCTCACCATACCCGCCACCAGGAGCGGCGACTACGCGCTGGACACCAGCAACGGCTCCATAGACCTCACACTACCAAAGTCCACCAACATAGGCTACGACATCAACCTGAGCACCAGCCTGGGCTCAGTGAACATGGACCTCCCCAACCTGTCCTACACCATCAACGAGAGTCGAAGGAAGGTGGCATCCACGGACGGGTACCTGGGCAAGGAGATCCAGGTGAAGATCGCCGCGAAGACCAGCATAGGCAGCATCGAGATCAACTAGACCTGACACACGGGGCACAGGTACACCGTGCCCCCTCCATGCTTAACCCCCTCTATATTAGAGCCGCATGAGAGGCAAACACCCCCACTCATATTTGGACCCATCCTGGGAGAATAGCCTCCGCGCTTGCCGTGGAGGTCCACGAACTCGTCCTTACCCCCAAACTGTAGCCTCTCCTCAACTATGCCCTTCACCGCGTTGAACAGACCCTCGGCCTCCGCGGTGCTCAGGGACGAGGCCTTCCTCTTGGGGTGGAGCCCAGCCCTGTAGATGACATCCTGGAATGCGCTGTTGCTGAGGCCCACCAGAACAGCGTCCTTCCCCACCAGGACCTGCTTGAGTCCACGGTTTAGCCGAGACACCGTCTCAGAGAACCACTCCGACGTGAAGGCGTCTTCGAGGGGGGACACACCTGTGAGGAAGTCCCTCCTGTATATGTAAGACGCATTCAGGTCCCTATCCCTGACCGCGAGTATCAGCCCCATGCTGGTAAGCCTCACAGTGAGGACACCGCCGTCGAAATCTATACGCAGATGTGACTTCTCCGGCTCGTCACCGGCCTCACTGAGGAGCACCACGCCTCCGTACTCTGGAGCGATGAGCAGGTTCACCCCCTCATCCAGGTCAACCCTCACCGTGTTCCCCCTGGAAACCACGTCCTCAACGGCCCTTCCCACGAGCCACTGGAACTCCTCCACATTCCTGTTGACGAACCCTATCCTCTGGAGCTTCTCGTAGTCGCTGAGGGTGACCGATTTGACCACCCGGCCCCGTAGAGCTTCCCTCATCTGCTTCGCTAAGATATGGGCCTCTGGGAGCTCGACGCTCATGGAAATGAATTTAGATGTGCCCTAGTTATGGGTTTCTAGGCCGCGGCTGCGCCCTTTATAAGCCGTCTGTCGCCTCGGAAAGGGTAATGTCTCAGCCCAGTCTAACATAACGTTTTAATAAGATGTGTCAACTAACCCCTAGTCACTGACAAGGAGATCTCATAATGTCCAGAGAATTCAACTACATTGTCAGGCTCCACGGCACCAACATAGATGGTACTAAGATGGTGCCCTATGCCCTCACCCAGGTTAAGGGTGTAGGCATCAGACTCGCTCGCAGCATTGTAAAGCAGTTGGGGCTTGACGCAACTGAGAGACTCGGCAGCCTAGGCGACGCGGACGTCAGACGCCTCGAAGAGGCCATAGACGCCCCGTCCAGCGTGGGGCTGCCAACCTGGATGCTCAACAGGCGTAAGGACCCCATGACGGGGAAGGACCTACACCTGCTGGCATCCGACCTAGACCTCAGGGTCAAGGATGACGTAGACCTCATGAGGGAGACCAGGAGCTGGAAGGGCGAGCGCCACGCCCGCGGCCTCAAGGTCCGTGGACAGCACACCAAGACCACGGGCAGGACCGGCCGAAGCGTGGGCGTAAGCAAGAAACAGCAGCAGCAACAGCAGAGGTAGATGACTCATGGGTGACCCAAAGAAGAAGCATAAGCGGTTTACCACCCCCAGGGTGCCCTACGACACCGAGGCCCTCACGGAGGAGCTGCGCATCATAGGCGCATATGGTCTCAGGAACAAGAGGGAGCTGTGGAAGGCGCACACAGAGCTGTCCACCCTCCGAGGCAGGGCGAGGGACCTCCTGAGCCTGGGGCTTGAGGAGAGGGAAGTCAGGGAGGCCGACATGATCGCCAAGCTCTACAAGAGGGGGCTGGTGATGGAGAGCAGCCGCCTAGAGGACGTCCTGACGCTGAGTGTCGAGGATCTGCTGGAACGGAGACTCCAGACTTACATATTAAGGAGAGGGTTGGCCCAGAGCCTGTTCCAGGCGAGGCAGCTCATCTCCCACGGTCACATAGAGATCGACGGCAGGAAGGTGACCTCCCCCAGCTACCAGGTGCGGATCAAGGACGAGCAGACTCTGGACTTCGCCAAGTTCAGCCCCATGAGGAGCCCGGACCACCCCCTCAGAAGGGAGCTGGAGGTGGAGGGGGCGCTAGCGGAGGAAAAGTCCAAATGAGTGAAGGAGAAAGGTGGGCCATAGTCCACATCTTTAGCAGCTTCAACAACACCCTAATCCACATGACCGACCTCACCGGCGCCGAGACCCTCGGCATAGCCAGCGGCGGCATGTTCGTCAAGGCCGACAGGCTCAAGCCCAGCCCCTACGCCGCCATGAAGGCCGCGCAGCACATCGCTGACATAGCCAGGGACAAGGGCGTCAACGCCATCCACATCAAGGTGCGGGCCCCGGGAGGCACAGGGAGCAAGACCCCCGGCCCCGGAGCCCAGTCAGCCATCCGTATATTGGCCAGGAGCGGCTTCAGGATCGGCAGGATCGAGGAGACGACGCCTATCCCCCACGACGGCACTAGGAAGCCGGGTGGCAGGAGAGGAAGAAGGCCATAGGAGACCGGTGGGGAAGCCTTGAAGACTAAGATAGTTAGCCTGACCGAGGACACCATAAGGTTCCTGCTGGAGGGCGTGGACGTAGCCTTCGCCAACGCGCTGCGGAGGACCATGGTCTCAGAGGT
>DATKWY010000049.1:0-4896 GCA_035529295.1 Candidatus Desulfaltia sp.
TAAAAACATGGGTTGCCACAGAAAAATAGGTTGGGCGAAATAAACTCTAGGAGGGCAGCGCAGAATAGGAAATGGGGGTGCCCCCCCTCCGCACGCAGTACAAGATAAGTGTATTAACATAAGGAGCGCGCGCGGAACAAAACTGGTTACAGTATTTTCGTTAAGGGGATCAGAAAGCAAACAGAATGGGAGTGAAAGGAGAACAAGATAATGTCAAGTAACATTCAGGAGCAAGAGACGCGCCGTTTACACATTCTCGAAGGAATAAACGAGGGCTTCGCGTACTCAAAGATCGCAGCAAAACTAGGGGTCCACACATGGGTCGTGATGAGAGACCTGAAGAGAATGCGTCATAACAGGGACCCAGAGCTCAAGCAGGCGATCAGGAAGGGGCAGGAACACGTCCAGGTGAAGAAACAATCAGCCGCTAGCCTACCTGATGAGAGGTTCCACCGCATGACGGGGATGAGCTTGAAGGAGAAGACGTTCAGTAACATGATGAGCTTCTATGAACCTGAGCTCACGAAGATACTTGAATCTAACAACGAGTGCGCCGCGATTAGAGACCTACCTAAAAGCGTTAGAAGAACTTTGAAGCATAATGGAATCATCGTTCAGGGGTGGAAAACTCCCGAGATCACCGCACACGCCCGTACATATTTAACACGTGCGCCGCCTGCGAATAGCTAAACCTGCGTAAACGTGAAAACATGCGCTAAATCTCTTCGAACGAGATGGGTGTTAACACAATGATCCAAATAAATGATAAAAATAAAATCCAGAAAGATGAGCCCAGTTCAAGGTTTGCATGTGCAGAGGTACAAAAACACCTACCCCAAGACCTTCTACCCAAGGTCACGGTACTGCTTCAGGACTCAGGTTACGTCACCATAAGCCCAAGAGTGTTGACGAGGCCTGATTGGCATAGAATCGATGAGAAAGTTAGACAAATGGGCGGTCTCTGGGTTTCGAATGAAAGATACAATCATTGGAGCATCCCCTTCTCCCGAACACGGTAACATCATCGTCTCAAAACGACTTATCTGTTCACGCGAAGAGCACCGCGAAAGAGGGTGCGCTACATTGGCTAGTTCATGTCTTTACGCTGTCGCCACGACCACAACAATTTATGTTATTCTATAAATTTTTACATCAAACGATGCCCAATTTTTAAATAAATGCATCTTCTTTAAATGGCGCGCAGCGTATACCTCCCAGGATTCAGACATTGGGTAAGAAACTGGTGAAGACTGAGGTAGACATCCGCAAAAGGATGATGTACCCCAACAAGAACGACATTCTCGGCATCGTCATCAAGAACTATGGTCAGACGCGCATGAACATCAAGTGCCAGGACGGCGAGACACGCATCTGCCGCGTGAGAGGAAAGATGAAGAAGCGGGTGTGGGTGCGTGAGGGCGACGTGGTCCTCGTAAGCCCGTGGGATTTCCAGGCAGCTGAGAAGGGCGACATCATCTTCCGGAACACCAGTAACCAGGCTTACCTGTTAAGAGATAAAGGATACCTCAACATAGAGGCGTAAATAATCAACTGGACCCATTTGTGCGCACGCAGATTGAATACTTGTTCTGTGCGGAAATTTTACTCCCAGCGGTTCTATCTTACGTTTTTATAGTGTTGATTCGTTCGGGTTAGCTCTCTTCAGGGCTCGTAGAACGGAGCAGGTGTAACGTCATCTTAGAACGTGGTGGATGAGCGTCAGGATGTATTGTGTGTTATACCCGATTTCGTTTCTCATCTTCTGTTTGATGCCGGGTATGTCGTCAATGTAGTCATTGTAGTACATTGCTACCTTCTCGAACTCGGGGAACGCTATCGTGCGTATTCCCTTTACTCCTTTACCCTCTATGAATATCCGGTCTGAGGCGGCTCGCGCATAGAAGCGGCCGCTTCTCGTTTTTAGTGACCAAGTTTCTAGTTCTAGGTTACTGCTGAGCTCTGCTTGTAGTTGTTGCCAGTAGTTTCTAATCTCTTTTGGTTGTAGACGAATCAAATAGTTTCTAGCTTATTGTAGGGGGACGCGCATAAAAAGACGTGGGCTGACCAGCTAGATTCGTCGCATACACTGGAGGCATGTTTTGGGCTGCACGGCGCGCGAACATCGTCCATGGAGAACCCTTAAGTTAGGCGCCACTCCACCAGCGTATGGTGCAAGAGATGACCAAGGTGATAGAGAATGTTGATGAACCGCCTTGGCGTATCCTCGGCGGTCCGTGAGGTAGAACCTGTTTTACCATTGACTGAGGAGGTGAACCCCTAGGGGTGATGCCACATGAAGGACGTATCGCCTCAGGAGTACGGCATCGGGTACCTCCGCCTCAGGAAGAGCTGCCGAGACACTCCGATAACATTGACATCCAACTGTAGAACGTGTTCTGAGTATCGGGGATGTAAGCATGCCTGGAGGGTCTCCGAGCAGTTGGAGGATTTCTAATATTTTACTTTAAAGAATAGGACCCTGAGAAAATATTTTTCCAGCTTGGCGGAAAAGGTGATTTGGTTCAGATCCTGAGCAGATATAACAACCACAGTCTGAAGCCTTTAGAGGTTTATCCCCTCAACGTGGAAACCGGAAACAGGGCGTGCTGGGCCATTGCCACAACCCATCCTTTAATGTGCTATCACCGATCCTTATTTACCTGTAAGGGGTCCTTGGCTTCAGGTATTGTCATGGATGCTTCGCACATCGATGAGAAAGCCCTGGTGGAGCTTCTCAAGGACCTTATACGGATCGACTCCGTGAACCCTTCTCTGGTTCCGGGGGCTGCAGGGGAAGCCGAGATCGCCGGCTTCATAAGCGACTGGATGGAGGACCTGGGCCTTGAGACCCGCCTCTACGACGTGGAGCCGGGCCGCCCCAACGTTGTGGGCGTCCTCAAAGGAGCAGGGGGAGGCAGGAGCCTCATCCTGAACGGCCACACGGACACCGTGGGCGTGGACTACTACGAGGGAGACCCCTTCAACCCCGTGGTCAAGGACGGCCACCTCCACGGCAGAGGCTCCATCGACATGAAGGGAGGCCTGGCGGCGACCATGGCCGCCGTGAAGGCCCTGATCGACTCCGGGGCCGAGCTAAAGGGCGACGTGATACTGGCGGCGGTATGCGACGAGGAGTACGCCAGCATAGGCACCGAGGCCTTGGTGAAGGAGTACACAGCGGACGCGGCCATCGTCGGCGAGCCCACAGGCGGCCACGTGCTGGTAGCCCACAAGGGCTTCGCCTGGGTTGACGTGGTGACCCACGGTGTGGCCGCCCACGGCAGCTCCTTCAAGGTGGGTGTGGACGCTATAGTCAAGATGGGTAAAGTCCTCATCGGCTTGGAGGCCCTGGGGCAGCTCCTCCTAGAAGAGACCCACCCCCTGGTGGGGCCGGGCAGCGTCCACGCCAGCATCATAGAGGGCGGCAGCGAGCTCAGCACCTACCCCGCCTCCTGCAGGCTACAGCTTGAAAGGCGTCTCATCCCGGGGGAGAACCGTGACACCGTTGAGAAGGAGATGAAGGACATGCTCCAATCCATCGGTGAGAGCGACCCCAAGTTCAGGGCCGACCACAGGGTGACCTTCTACAGGGACCCCATGGAGGTGAGCCCCGACGAACCCATATGCAGGGCGCTGGTCGAGGGCTCAGCCAAGACTCTGGGCTTCAAGCCCCTGTTCACCGGGGGCTCGGGGTGGCTGGACACCCAGATAATGACTGAGAAGGGCGTGCCATCCGTCAGCCACGGGCCCCTAGGCTACGGGGCTCACGCTAAGGAGGAGTGGGTGGACCTGAAGTCGGTGTTTGACGTGGCCCGGGTGCAGGAGTACGCCGTCAAGGCCTTCTGCGGCCTAGTCTAGGTCGGCCAGCCACGCCGTTCTCCTCTCCGCGTCCAGGAAGGCTATGGTGCTCCTGCCGGTCACGTAGCCGCACGCCTCACCCGGGTTCACCACCAGAATTCCCCCCTCCTCCGCCACGCTGGCCCTGTGGGTGTGGCCCCTCACGATGACATGGTATCCGCCCCGGTACGCCTTGTCCGCGTCCTCCTGCCTGTGGCCGTGGATGAGGGCCACGCGTAGGCCGTCAACCTCCACCTCGGCGAAGAAGCCCCTGATCTCTGCGCCGAACTCGCCGTAGGTCTTCTTGAGGTTGTCCCGCTCGGCGCAGTTGTTGCCGTAGACGCCTATGAGGGGGGCCTCCAGGGGCTGGAAGTGGCGGGCCGTGAACATGGCTATGTAGTCGCCTCCATGCAGCACGAGCCCGACGCCCTCCTCGTTGAACCTCCTGACGGCCTTGTCTATGGCGTGTATGTTGTCGTGGGTGTCCGAGACGAGCCCGATGATCATTCCCTTCTCCCTCCTGTGATCTCCGTGAAGCGCTGATAAGGCTCGTCCCAGGCCTCGGGGTCCAGGGGCACGTAGACGCCCGTGACCATGCTCTCAGCGATGGCCCTCCTCGCCTCCCAGATGTCCTTCACCTCGCCGTGGGCCATGAACTGCACCACCGCGTTCCCCAGGGCCGCGGCCTCCACGGGCCCCGCCGTCACCCTGAGCCCCGTGGCGTCCGCCGTCATCTGATTGAGGACCCTGTTCAGCGAGCCTCCCCCGATGACGTGGACGGCCCTGTACCCGGTTCCGGTCACATCCTCCAGCTGCTTTAGCGTGCGCCTGTAGTTGAGGGCCAGGCTCTCGTAGACGCACCTGATGTGCTCACCAACGGACATGGGCTTGGGCTGCCCCGTCTCCATGCAGAACTCTATGATCCTGGGAGTCATCTCCCCGGGCCCTATGAACCTGGGGTCACCCGGGTCTATGAGGCTGGTGAAGGCGGGGGTCTTCTCCGCGGCCTCGTAGAGCTCCCCGTAGCCTGGCACGGAGCCCTTCATCCTCCACTCCCTG
>DATKWY010000050.1:0-5466 GCA_035529295.1 Candidatus Desulfaltia sp.
TCCGTTGAGGGTTGACTACCCTTTCTATATGCTGGGCAGGTGGATGGAGGGTCAGAGGCCCTGCGTGGAGGACCTGCGGGACTACCTGGTTTTCTTCGATGAGCTGTACAGGCTGACGGGGACGGTGCCCGTAACCTACGATATTGTGGGTAGGGAGACCAGTGGCTTCGAGAGGAGCCTCCGGGGGCTGCTGGAGAGGCAGTCCATGGTGTTCTACTTTGAGCCTCAGAGGTTCGGCCTGGGGGGTGGGTTGACTTATAGGCCTGACTTTGTGTTGCCGGGGTGTAGGGTGGGGGGTAGGACGGTGATCTTGGAGCCGCATGGGGTGTGGGGTGGTGATCATGAGTTGGAGGTTACCCGGAAGTATAGGTTGTTTAGGGAGATGTTTGGCAGCCTCTTCTTCTTGATTCTGATCGTGCCGCCATTGGAGTATGTCCGGGTGCGTGATGGTTACCCTGAGTCCTTTGATGATATTGTGGAGGGTAATAGGATGGCGGATCTGCTTTTTATGCTCAAGAACAACCGATACAAACAACTATTTTAGACGCGGCTGGGGCTTACAGCGAGGTCGCCCCTCTTGAGCTTTCGACGGATATGCCTGTTAAGATGGAGTTTGAGATCCCTCCGGGGCGGCTCGTGTACTACCTGGCGCCGTGTATCGGCGTATAGCCCCTCATCTCTATCCTGTGGTGGATGGAACGGCGTTTCTGCGTATGTTGGGATCGTAAAGGCGCGTCTCTCTGCTTTTCCTCGGCCTGGGCCCTGGGCCTTATTTTAGGAGGTTTTTTCCTCCTAAAATCGATACCCCCCTACCGTTTTTCACATGCGCCTCCGCGTGTTAGCTACCCGAATGGTAGAAAAATCCGTCATTAGGGGATACCCCCCTACCTTTTTTGCACATCAAACCAGTTAGATTTAGTAGAGGGCTTGTTGTCGCTCAGCTCAAGGTTTTCAGGTACTGTTCTATCTGTGATGCTGTGAGGCCTGCCTTGTTTGCGGCTCTCAGGATGTCCGTGTCCTCGGTCACTAGGTGGGCGCCAGCTTTGAGGGCGGCTGTGAGGTACGCTGAGTCGTAGAAGGTGAGGCCGTACCTTGAGGCGTTCTCCGCGATGGCCGCCATCTCGCCGGGGTCTATTCTCCATATGTCCATGATGGAGATGAGCCTCACGATGGCTTTCACTTTCTCAGTTGCTTCCCTAGGCTCTCCACCGGATGCGCGGTTTTCCTTCCAGACGATGTTTCCGAGCTCGTAGAGGGTGAGGTCTAGAACGGTTTGGCCATCCAGGATGGGGGCGGCGTCGCCCCGCAGCTTTCTGAGGGCCGCCTGGACGCTGCTGGCGTCGAAGATGGGCATTCAGCGGGCTCTCCGGTCCTCCTTGATCCAGCCTATGACCTGTTCCTCGGGTATCTTTGAGAAGTAGTCTCCGAGCTCCTCGGCGGCCTCAGTGGCTTCCTCAAGTTTCTTTCTGCGTATCTCCTCTTCTATGGCTTTTCTGGCCACTGTGCTGACCTCTATGCCGTATTTGTCTATGTCTCGTTTGGTCTCGTCGGGTACACGTACGGAGATTACGGTGCTCATATTACGTTATTTGTAATACGTTGTTAGTATTAAGGGTTGCCACACGTGGTTACGGCGTGTGTTCCTTAAATGGCTCGCGCACTCGTTTGTGGCCATCAAGCCCACAAAACGTGTCCACTTCGGGTTAGGTGCAGCAGAAGCCATGATGAGGAGATGGCTGAGGCGGATTTAACCCTTCACAGTGAACAGAAGATACACTTCCAGATACCAATATAATAAAAAGGGAAGATCAGCGGAGATGACGACGCCGCCAAGCACTCCTAATCGTGAGCATGGCACAATGCACAAGTAGAAAAAACGCGCGGACGTTAAACAGTGCCCAGTGTACCTTAAGAAAATATTTAGAGACTGGATACGAACCCGTGGACGTTGACTTGTTCATCAAGTTTCCCGAGTTTAGCCCAGATCAGCTTAGCCTTCTCAGCGTCCACGGTGGGACTCGACCACTCGGCGAACTTCTTGAACAAGTCCTCGTCTGACATTGGGTTTCTGGGCTCTCCCCAGGGCAGGTCCACGCGCTCGGTGTACGTGTTCCCGTCCTTGAGCTTGACCCGTACGCTGGTGGGTCTGCACTCCTCGGGGTATACTGAGTCAAGCACCTCGTCCGGGGTCACCTTCACCTTGGCAGCCAAGTCATGGAGCTTGGTGTCGGCGATCCGCTCCTTGGTGAACTGGGCTTCAGTGACCATACCGTCGGTAATCGCACACGCGGCGATGTATGGGAGGTTAAACTGGCAGTTCTTGTAGTAGCTGTCTGGTCCAACTTTCTCGTCGGCGATATACATGCCATATGTGAGTTGGCTGACCTCTACCTCCTCGACGTCATCAGCTGTAAAACCGTGGACTTTCCTGAGGTTAAGCAGCGCCTCTATGGCTCCGTGAGTCATGCGGCATGTTGGCCAGGGCTTGATGTATACATTCATAACCTCGTATGTTTCTCCGAGGCCCCTCGTCCCGAACCGGGTTGATAGACGGTTATCGTCCGCCAGCTTGGGGCCGTTGAAGCCCTGTTTGGCTAGAAGCGCCGCCTCTATGCCTACTTTGGCTTGGTAGCCGTTGCTGAGGAAGTTGACGTCCAGGCCCATGGTGTGGGGTACAGTTTTCGGGCTGTGGAACCCGGCGATCCCGAGGGCGAAGATGGTCTGCTCCGAGTTTAGCCCCAGCAGGCGGCTTGTGATGGCGGCCGAGCAGTACGCCGATGTGGGCGGGGGGTCTTTCATCCCCATGAGCTTGGCCGCTACGTCGTAGCCTACTACCACTGCTGTGATCACGTCTCTTCCGCTTGAGCTGAGTTTCTCCCCTACCGCCAACGCGGTTGGTACCGCGACTCTTCCAGGGTGTGGTGATCCTCCGAGGGCTGCCCCCTTCCTGTGGCCGTCGTTGCAGTCGTGGACCTGAGCGTAGCAGGCGTTTGCCCATGCAGCCCATGTGAAACTTGTTTTCTCCGTTGAGCCCATGACTGTGCATTCTCGTGGCCCACCAATCTCTTCAAGGAATGGTTTGATGCCTGCGGCTTCCTCTTTTCTGGTGCCCATATACATGGTTCCGAGGGAATCCAGTATCACTCGCTTTACCTGGTGAGTGACCGCCGAGGGGAGCTCCTCGTATTTCAGCCCAACTATGTATTCGGCAAGTTCCTTCCCGACTCTTAGGACGCTGTCAACTTCCTTTACCATGAGTATTCAGAGTTATTTAGGCTCATTCCGTAGATAAAATTCACTGACCGGTAGTGTTTGGTGATAACTAGGGGGTTACCTCTCTACATGCGGGTAGGTATCCTGCGGCGAATTCCAACTCTTTCCTGTTAAATAACCTGCCGTATTTCCTCGTCTAAACCATTGAAGCGTTAACACCAAACTTTCTAAAACCCTTGAAGAATCGAGGTTAACTTTCTACGCAAACCCGGCAGTAGGAAAAGTCGATGTTCAAAGTTGGCGCAGGCTTGAGGGATCTGCAGCTTCCAAGGATGCCAAGCAATCTTTCACTTTCTCACCCCCTATTTCGTCAGCGCTGGGTCCGCTCAGAGTCGGGGGCGCTCCCATGCCTGTAATCGTACACCCACTCCTTTCTCTCCCCCAGCCCCCTACCCAGCAGGAGCACCCCCACCAGGACGAGGATCGGGAGTAAGAGGCTGAAAACCCAGGGCCAACTGGTGCCCTTGAGCCTCCACGTCGTGAGGTGGATCAGAACGGTGTCTATGACCGCCGCTACGAGCAGACCGGCTCCGACCTTGACCTTATCCAAAACCCGCCCTGAAGCATACTTGCCGGGGAACCAATATTAAGCTTCACGATCATAACGGACAGGAAACCTAAAAAGGCGCACATTTCGCCTAAAGCGTCGCCCACCGCCAGCTTCGGCTGAATGCATGCCTAAGTACCCATCCCTAACGCTTTTCCCTCACCCTATTGATGTACGTTATGAGTATGCCAACCATCAACAGCGTGAACGCGGCGACGCCGACGTAGACGAGCGCCTCATCCTCCTCCCCCTCCCCCGCCTCCACGTGTTCCTGCGTCTCGCCGCCCGAGAACTCGTTCACCGCCTCCACCCCCAACTCGTAGCACTCAATCAACCTCCCCTCCGTCAACGCATCCATCAGCCGCCTAGCCTCCGCCCTCTCGCCGCCCCTGTAAAGCCCCAGGAGGACCCCCTCCAACTCCTCCACCTCCATGGAGGCCTCGGCGTAGACCCCGTCCCACCGCTCCCTGACGGGCGGCTGCCGCCCAGCGTAATCCTCGTCCACAGACAGCTGCAGCAGCTTGTAGACCCACCAAGCGGACCCCTCGTCGTACCCAGAGAGGCTCTCCGGCCCACCCCCCGTGATGTAAGGCCCCGGTACCCTGGAGGCGTTGGCGTAGACGGGCATGAACACGCCCACGCAGGGGCTGCCCATGCAGTACCACATCACCTGCATCTCTGAGGGGAGGCCCGGCTCCAGCTGAGCCACCATCGCCGAGACGGTCCTCCCGCTGCACACGGTCCTGTACAGATCGTTGCTGTGGGGCGACCTGTACAGCGGGGTGCCCTCGTAGTGATCCGACAGGACGCCCATCAGGTCCTCCCGTGTAATCGAGCCCGTTCTCCCTCCCAGCAGGTCCTGCACCCGCTCCACCCGCGTCTGGGAGCTCCCGTAGGGGTACCCCTCCCGTGAGTAGCACTCCGCGAAGCTGAAGCCCTCAGCCGACTCGCACCACCCCATCCCCACCGCGTACTCGACGAGGTCGTCGCTCCCCTCGTCCCAGTCCACCGTTATCTGGTACTGGTTCGCCCGGACGGCCACGCCGTCCCCCACCCTCACCGCGGCCCAGTGGCGCCCAGCGCACTCCACGATCCACGCCTCCCCGGGGTCTACGATCCAGTAGATCTGCCCGACAAGGGAGTGCCCGTACGTCTCGATCAGGGAGCCCACGAGGCGGACCCCCTCGTAGGCGGTCTTGGAGCGCTCCAGCACGAGGCGGCAGACGTCGTTGTCGTGGAGCCCGGACTCGCCGTCGAGGGGCTCCCTGGTGGGGGCGTCGTTGTCCGCGACCACGACGCCCCACTCGTTGATCCCCATCCCCACCCCCCACTTCTTGTCATAGGACCTCGATCCCACCCAGCCGTACGTGGTCTCCGCCTGAGGGATCTCGATGTACTGCAGCCTCACGGTGGACCCGGCGGCGTGGCGCGTCGGGGGAGCCCTGTACAGCCACTGGACCTCGTACTCGGAGAGATCCCGGTTCTTCGCGATCATGGTGGAGCCGTCCAGGGTGGCGTTCCCCGCCGCGAGAACCGTGGTGCAGCCCCTCGCTGCCGGCGCCGTGAGGGCCGCGACGCACACGATGAGCAGGAGGGCGGCCAGCCCCCGTCCGACGCGGCACACTCTCAGCTCCTCACCTCCAGTT
>DATKWY010000051.1:0-4519 GCA_035529295.1 Candidatus Desulfaltia sp.
CTTCCCGTACTCCTTGAGAAGCATGGCCTTCAGGGTCTGGTATATCTCGCTGCCCATCCTGAGCGCCTCCGAGAAGGTGGATGCGCCCGTGGGGGCCACCATGAACTCCTGGAAGTCCAGCTGGTTGCCCGCGTGCTTACCTCCGTTGATGACGTTGAAGAAGGGCACCGGCAGGAGGCTGGCCTCAGGGTCGATGTACTGGTAGAGCTTTACTCCCATACTCTCGGCAGCGGCCTTAGCGCAGGCGAGACTGACTCCCAGTATGGCGTTTCCGCCGAGGCGGCTCTTGTTGCCTGTGCCGTCCAGTTCAGCCATGGTCTCGTCCAGCAGGCGCTGGGCCATGACATCCATTCCCCTGAGCCTCGGCCCTATCTCACTGTGCACGGCCTCGATCGCCTTAGAGACACCTTTCCCGTGGAAGAGTCTCCCGCCGTCCCTGAGCTCCACGGCCTCGTAGATGCCTGTGGATGCGCCGCTGGGCACCGCGGCCCTCCCCGTGAAGCCCTTGGCTGTGGACACCTCCACCTCGATGGTGGGGTTGCCGCGGCTGTCTAGTATCAGCCGGGCGTGGATTGCCCTGATCTTGTCGCCATTGCTCATATGATATTGGAGGATGACGAAATTAAATGAAAAATGTATCTACTTAACTGAGCCGTCGATTGCATTCTCCAGGTCCGCCTCGTCAAATGGCCAGCCCACTATCTTGATGACCCCGTCCACGGCTACCGTAGGTACCGCCATCACCTGGAGGCTCATGCCCCGCTCGATGCCGGCATCAGTGTAGGTGTTGACCTCCTCGAAGGAGTCCCCCGTGCGCCTATCGGCTACAGCGAAGAAGACCTTGCGGGCCGCCGGGCAGTGGGGGCAGACCGGGGACAGGAACAGCTCTACTTTCATCTCTTCTACTTCACCGTTTTGACGTGCTTCATGGCCGCGAGGGCCGCCTTGGCTCCCATACCTGTGGCTGTGACGATCTGCATTCCTCTGCAGCTGCAGTCCCCTGCAGCGTATATGCCCTTGATGTTAGTCATCCCATCGTCGTCCACCATGATGCAGCCCCCGGCGTCAGTGACTATGCCCGCGTCCTGGAGGAGGCTCGTCGTGCTCACCCGCTCCAGGATTATGAACACGCCGTCAACGTCCAGCTCGGTGCCGTCGTCCAGCTTCAAGCCCTTGACCAGGCCCAGGCCATTTATCTCTTTCACGGCCTTGCCCTCAAGCAGCTCCACCTTGGGGTTGCTTCTCAGGCGCGGTATCTCAGGGAAGTCGCCGCTGTACCCCTTTTTACCTGGTAACGCGTAGACCTTGGAGGCGTTCTCCGCCAGTAATTCGATGTCGTGGACCGCCTCGTGACCCTCACCCACGACGGCCACCGTCTTGTCCTTGAAGAAGGGGCCGTCGCAGACGGCACAGTAGCTGACGCCCCGGCCCTTGAACTCGTTCTCCCCGGGGACGCTGAGCTGCCTCCTGTTGACCCCCGTTGCCAGGATGATGGCCTTGCCCTGATGGTACCCCTGCCGGGTGGAGACCATCTTCAGGTCCCCGAAGTCGCTTAGGCCTATGACGGTCTCGTGTCTGACCTCCGCTCCGAACCTATCCACCTGCTCTATGAACTTCTGCATGAGGTCGGGTCCGCTTATGCCCTCCGGGAACCCCGGGTAGTTGTCCACCCAGTGGGCGTCCAGGGCTCTGCCCCCAACCTTGATGCCTTCCAAGACTAGGGTCTTCAGGTTGTGGCGGGCCGCGTAGAGGGCGGCGGTCAGCCCCGCTGGGCCTCCGCCGACGATGATCACGTCGTATATGTCCTCGGTCATCGCTCCGATCCGTGTTTAATGATGGCGGGAGATAAAAAGGGTGGTGATTATCCCCGGTACTCTTTGGCTATCTGGGCCAGCTCGTCGAGGCGCTTCTGCACCTTCTCGTTGATGCTGCCGGGGGTCCACTCGTCGTCGATCTTCTCTCCGGCAGGGATCCCTGTGAGCACCTCTATGCCCTCGTCGATAGTCTTCACAGGGTAGATGCTGAACGCGCCTTTCTTGATGGACTCCACCACCACCTCCTTGAGCATCAGGTTCTTGACGTTGCTCTCGGGGATGACCACGCCGTGGCTGCCGTCCAGGCCCCTGTACTTGCATAGCTCGTAGTAGCCCTCAATCTTCTCGTTGACGCCGCCGATGGCCTGGACCTCTCCCTTCTGGTTGACGCTGCCTGTCACGGCGAAGCTCTGGTTGATGGAGACGCCGCTGAGGGCGCTGAGGAGGGAGTAGGTCTCGGTGCTGCTGGCGCTGTCCCCGTCCACGCCGCTGTAGCTCTGCTCGAAGGTGAGCCTGGCAGCGAGGCTCAGCGGGTGCTGCCCGGCGTAGCGGCTGGTGAGGAACCCTGTGAGGATGTGAACCCCCTTGGTGTGGGTGGGGCCACCCATCTCGGCCTCGCGCTCGATGTCGATGATGCCGTCCTTTCCTGCGCCGATGCTGGCCGTTATCCTGCTGGGCTTCCCGAACATGTAGTCCCCGGTTCCCAGGACGGCGAGGCCGTTGACCTGTCCCACCTTCTCCCCGCCGGTGTCCACCAGTAAGCTGCCCCGCTCCATCATCTCCTCGATCTTCTCCTCGATGAGGTTGCTGCGATACACCTTGGCCTCCACGGCCTGCCTGACATGAGCCTCAGTTATCAGCTCGCTGCCGTTCTGCTTGGCGTAGAAGTTGGCCTCCCGGATGATGTCGCTCACCTCAGCGAACTGGGTGCTCAGCTTCTCCTGGTCCGCCGCCAGCCTGGCGCTGAACTCGACGACAGCCGAGATGCCGGTGGAGTCCAGGTGCTTGAGACCCTCCTTGTTGCAGAGGGTGCACATGAACTGGGCGTAATGCCTCACGTTCTTCTCGTCCCGGTCCATGGTGTTGTCGAACTCGGCCTTCACCTTGAAGTTCTTCTTGAACTCGGGGTCCAGCTGGTAGAGCATGTAGTAGATCCTTGACTCGCCTACGAGGATGACCTTGGCGTCGAAGGGTATGGGCTCCGGCCTTAGGCTCTTGGTGGTAATATAGCCCATACGTTCAGCCAGCTCCTCTATGTCCAGCTTCTGGTTCATGATGGTGCGCTTCAGCGTCTCGTAGCTGCCCGGGTTCCTGGCCAGCTCCTCCACGGGTATCATCAGGTACCCGCCGTTGGCCTTGTGGGCGCTCCCGGCCCGTATCATGGTGTAGTCGGTGACCAGGGTCCCGAATCGGGCCTCCTTCTCGGTGGCGCCGAATAGGTGACTGTGGGTGGGGTTCATCTCCATGATCACGGGGGCCCCCTCCTGCTTGCTGTTGTCCACCACTAGGTTGACCTTGTACCTTAGGGTGAGGTCTGGGGCCTGCCCCATGAGGAAGGGGAAGGGCGTCTCGGGCTGCTTCTGCGTGCCCAGGATGGCTCCCAGGTTCTCCAAGACGTCGTTGCGCACGGTCTCGATGTACTCCATGCACTCCGTGACGCCACCGTACTTGTCCTTGAGGCCCTGGATGAGGTGGTCCATGGCGAACTCTGCCACCTCCTTGTTGAACTTCTCTATGGCTGCCTCGGCCTCCCTGTCGAAGTCCCTGAACTGACGGAAGGTGTTCCTGAGCTCATCCTGAAGCTTCTTACGCCGGCTCTGGATATCGTCCCTGACGCTCTGGGGCAGGATGCCTAGCTGCTGCTCGTTTATCACCTGGCCGTTGATGACGGGAATGATGAGGAGCCCTATCTCGGTTCGCTGGAGGACGAAGCCGGCGTCGCTGGCCTTCTTGTTCAGCGTCTTGAGGAGCTCCTGCTTCGTGTCGTCGAACTGCTTGGTGACCTCCTCTCGGCGGGTGGCGTAGTCCTCGCTCTCGAAGGCGGCCGCCAGGGCCTTCTTCATGTCCTCCACGAACTTGGCCATGTCGTCCCTGAACTGTACGCCCATGCCTGTGGGCAGCTTCAGGGCGTTGGGCTTGTCCTCCTCCTCGAAGTTGTACACGTAGCACCAGTCGGGGGGCGTGGGCATGTCCTTGGCCCTCTGCTCCAGGAACGTCATGATGGCTGTCTTCTTGCCGGTGCCCGGCATCCCGGCCACATAGATGTTGAAGCCCTCCTCCTTGATGTCCAGGCCGAACTGGAGAGCCTTGACGGCCCGGTCCTGGCCTATGATCTCCATGAGGGGCTCCAGGTCCTGGGTGCTCTCACAGTCGATCAAGTTGGGTGGGCACCTGCGCCGGGCCTTCTTGTAATCCAGTTTCTGTACCATGACCATCACCTAAATAATATGGTAATGAGTCTGGGGTGACCCTATATAAACGGTGAGTCGTCCCCGTCTACCCTAATTTAGCCATGAGCTCGTTCCAGGTGAGGCCCTGGTCCACCTTGATGGTGTAGTCGTCCACCTTCTCGGCCACGCTGAACCACCAGCCCTTGTACTTGAACTTCCCGGCCAGCACCGCGAAGCGCCGGGGATAGATCCTGTGGATATGGAGGAACGCGTGGAGCTTCTGCACCTGGTCCCTCTTATAGTAGGCGTACCTGA
>DATKWY010000052.1:0-6705 GCA_035529295.1 Candidatus Desulfaltia sp.
CCCGGCGGAGGCGGCCACCTGGGCTATGCCGTGGCCCATGACCCCCGCGCCGAGGACGGCGATCCTCTGAACCTGATCAGCCTTCATAATGTTTCAAGGGTTTATCAGAGTCTGGGTTTAAATCGTTTTTCGGGTGGTAAATGCTTTAACCGCATCACCCCATGATAGCCGGGAGAAAAACGATGAGGCAGATAGTTCTGCTGAAGGACATACCGGACCTCACGGAGATCAAGGTGGACTCGGAGACCCGGGCGCCCAGGGTGGAAGGCGTGAAGCGCAGGATCAGCGACCTAGATAAGCGGGCACTGGAGGCCGCCATAAGGCTCAAGGAGGCCGCGGGGGGCGAGATTCTGGCCCTATCCATGGGGGACGACAAGACCAAGACCGCCATGCTGGAGGCCCTGGCCATGGGGGCCGACGCCGCCTACGTGGTGGACGACCCCGGGTTTAGGGGCCTGGACACCAACGCCACAAGCATCGTCCTGGAGGCCGCCATACGTAAGATAGGTGGATACGATCTGATAGTCTCGGGGGAGATGACCCTGGACAGCCTCAGCAGCCAGGTGGGGCCCAGGTTGGCCGAGCTCCTGGACCTGCCCCAGCTCACATACATCAAGGAGGTGTCGGCGGGCGGCGGCAAGGTGAAGGCCGTCAGGGACCTGGAGGACGCGGACGAGGTGGTGGAGGCGGCTCTGCCGGCGCTCATCACCGTTGTCCGGGAGATCAATGAGCCCAGGATACCCAGCCTCATGAACATCATGAAGGCCAAGAGGAAGCCCCAGTCCGTGTGGACGGCCCAGGACCTGGGTCTGGACCCGACCGGGGTGCAGGCCATGAGCCACGTGAAGGTTCTGGGGGTCACCGCGCCCAAGGTGGAGCGGAAGCAGATCAGGGTGGAGGCTGATACTGTGGGGGAGGCGGCGGCCAAGCTGGTGGAGCACTTGGTGGGGGAGGGAGTCATAAGATGAGGTTCCTAGTTTACAGCGAAGACCCTGAGGTCGGCGCCCAGCTCACGGGCAGGGCCAGGGCTCTAGCCGACCAGACCGGTGGGGAAGTAATTGCATTGACCACGGGAGACCCTGCCCTGTGCTTCAAGTACGGCGCAGACAGAGTGGTCAAGGTGGATGGGTTAGGCGAGTTCGCCGTTGAGCCCTACAAGACTGCGGCGGTTCAGGCAGTCGAGGCTGTCAACCCTGACGTGGTGCTGATCGGCGCCACCAGGAGGGGAAAGGAGCTGGCCCCCAGGTTGGCCGCGGCTCTCCGGGTGGGCTCCATGACGGAGTGCACCTCGGTGGACGTGGTGGACGGTCGGGTGGTGGTGGAGCGCCTAACCTACGGAGGCTCAACAGTCGCCAGGGAGACTTGCACCAGCAGCCCCACGGTGATCTCGGTGCCGCCCCGCACCTACGAGAAGCCTGAGGAATCCGACAGAGCCGGCGAGGTCATGGAGCTTAAAGTGACAGACCCTGAGCCCAGGGTGAAGGTGCTGGAGAGGCGCTCCAAGCCCAAGGCTTCAGCGGACCTGGAGAGCGCCTCCATCATCGTGTCCGCGGGCCGCGGCTTCAAGGCCAAGGAGGACCTGAGGCTCCTGGAGGAGCTGGCCGAGGCCCTGGGCGCCCAGATGGGGTGTACCAGGCCGATAAGCGCGGACCTGGGCTGGATGGACCAGTGGGTGGGCATCAGCGGCAAGAAGGTGAGGCCCAGCCTCTACGTGGCCTGCGGCATCAGCGGCACCATCCAGCACGTGGCGGGCATCAGGGACAGCCAGATCATCGTCAGCGTCAACAGCGACGAGTCTGCGGGCATCCACGGCATCAGCGACTACAGCATCGTGGGCGACGTGTACGTGGTGCTCCCCGCCCTGGTGAAGGCCCTCAGGGGCAGAGCCTAAGTTTTTTCACCCACCAACCCCATTCTCAATGCATGGTTCTAGGAGAGGAGACCCTTCAGGCCATCAGGGACGCCGCCAGGATGATAGTTGACAGCAGCTACGTCACCTGCCTCACCGGGGCGGGCATCAGCGTGGAGAGCGGCATCAGGCCCTTCAGAGGCCCCGGGGGCCTGTGGACGGAGAGGGGGGAGCCACCCATGGACGGGTACCAACGATTCATCCGGGACCCCAAGGCTTACTGGGAGCGTCGCATGAAGGACGCTGGGGAGTTCGGCATCAGCATCATGGGCGCCAAGCCAAACCTGGGCCACCTGGCCCTGGCCGAGCTGGAGAGGATGGGGGTCCTCAGGTGGCTCATCACCCAGAACATTGACAACCTCCACCTGGCGGCGGGTAGCAGGAACGTCCTGGAGATACACGGCAACAGCACGTTCCTTCGGTGCCTGGAGTGCTCCTCCAAGTGGCCTGTGGCCGAGTTCAGGCTGGAGGACATTCCCCCAAGGTGCCCCGAGTGTGATGGCATAGTGAAGAGCGACACCGTGATGTTCGGGGAGCCCATACCGGCGACGGTGCTAGCCCGGTGCTTCGAGGAGGCGGGCCGGAGCGACTGCATGATGGTGGCGGGGACCAGCGCCACTGTGACCCCCGCCGCCAACCTTCCCGTCATGGTGAAGAGGGGCGGCGGAAAGCTGGCGGAGTTCAACATCAGGAGCAGCGAGATAAGCTATATCTGCGACGCCAACGTGTACGCGCCGTCAGGCGAGTCTCTGCCCGTGCTGGTAGAGGAAATAAAGAGAATTTATCGATAAGCCATATTATCTGGAGCTCACCCCACAAAAGAGGGAAGCATCTCACCGAGGGGAAAGTATGAGGCAGAAGATGGAATTTTTTTTCCGCCTTATACCCTCTAGGACGGTATAAGCCACCAGGCTGAAAACGAATCACACGCTATCCACCCGGTAGACCCGAGGGGGGGAGGGGGGTAGAGCAGAAAAACCGGAAACAGACGCCCGCAGTCAAAAGGAGACCGGGAAACGCGCCTTTACGATCCCATTCTATGCAGAAATGCCGTCCATTCCACGCAGAAACACGGGCCACTCAGCACATCAGACCCGCTTCAGCGGATGGCCGATGTGAAAAAAGGTAGGGGGGGTATCAATTAATGGCGAATATTTTTATTATTAGGGTACTCCCCTGGCAGAGGATACGAGGCCCAAGTGAGTTCATGACCACGATATCAGGCCAAAGTAGAGGACAACCCATATCCTCAGAATAGTATAAACTCAGCCCAGCTTCTTCCGGGTCCAGTCGGCCACCTCCTTACATGAGGCGAACCAGACATCCCCCTTCTCCTTCATCTCCGTTAAGAGCCTATCCAGCACCTTGAGGCGGCTGACACGGCCGACGCACTGGGGGTGGCACGTCAACCCGAAGTAGCGGCCCAGCTCGTAGATGCCCTCAAACTCGGGTTTCCAGATCTCGTAGACCTGGGGCGGCGTCATCCTGTTGGTCTCGAAGTGGGGCCAGTCATCCAGCATCCACTCCACGGGGAGCTCCACGAGGCCCGTGTCCTTGCCCCGCCACTCCAGCATGTAGGGCATGTCGTTGTCCATGAAGTTGCTGTCGTACCTGAACCCCAGCTCCTGGATGAGGCTGAGGGTCCTGTCACTTATCAGCCAGTAGGGCGCCCTGAAGCCCTCGGGTTTGACGCCCAGCTTCTCGAAGCTCTGGGCGCATTTCTCGAAGACGCCGCGCTCGTTCTCCCAGCTTAACTCGGCCAGGCGCTCGTGGAGGTACCCGTGGGCCGCCATCTCGTGGCCCCTGCTCACTATCTCGTGGCAGCTCTCCGTGAACATGTCGATGGTCCACCCTGGCGTGAAGAACGTCGCCTTGATGTCGTGCTCGTCCAGCAGATCCAGTATTCGGCCTATGGCCACGTTTGGGGCGAACCTGCCCCTGCTCTGGGCCACTACGTCAAGGGGCTCTCGTCTCACCAGTGCGCTGTTGCTGTCGTAGTCGAAGCTGATGTTCACGCAGCACTGGTAGCCTTTTGGCCAGAATCCCATGTTTTCACCAGAGAATAGTCGCGCCGACCAACTATTTAGAGTCCACGCAAACCTTGATTCATCCAAACTGTGTTGACGGTGACCGGCTTCAGTGTTCTTCGTGAACGGTATTTAAAGTGGCTTCGTTCGCGCCTGTACACCAATGGCTTTGTTTTATACGGATAAGTAAAGTCTCATCATGATCCATTATGTCGCTTAATTCTGTGACGAAACTTGGTTTGGTATGCGTCTTGAAAACGTAACATTGGCGTGGATGGCTACGTTTTTTTACCGCGATAAGCCTCTTTTAGGGTCTGTTTTCATTCAATGGGTTGCTCTCACGTAGAGAGAGTAACCATACCTTGCCCCAGCAACGGCGAAAAGTTACCCGTTTATGCAAATAATACGGACCAAGATAACCGAACTATAATATAATAGTGCAATACCATACGCGGCTAACTAACCACGAAACCACAAACACAATACGCCTTACTCACCGAACAACAAACCATGATGAGAAGAGTGCCCCTCTCCTTCGCCCTCCTGGCCGTCGGACTCTACATTGTGGTCCCGACGCCCGATGAAATATTGATCCACCCCTTCATGGGCTACATGTTATCCAAGGCTTTCAACACCAGCATCAAGACGGGCATCATATGGTCGTGCACAGCGTACATCAGCATAGGCATCCTCTTCCTAGCCTCATCCCTCCTCCTGGGCGGAAGGATCATTCTGCACGAGTTACACAGTAAGATTAACGCGGGCACCAGCACCATCATCAGAGGCATCGACGAGAGGTCGGGCAGTGTCCTCCGCACCGTGGGCGACTGCGCGTTCAAGAACACCGTTGAGGCCGAGCAGATTCTCACATCCTACACCTTTGACTATTAATCATCCAATAACTGGCATCAGCGTCATGATTAATGCTTAGTTTTAGAGTTCTATACGTTGAATGCATCGAAAAACGCCTCTTTAAAAGGATGGACTTTTAAGCTCAGTATTTACACTCACATTGGTCTAGCATGAGTCGAGACAACACCGTTTACATCGGAAGAAAACCAACGATGACCTACGTGATGGCCGTACTCACATCCCTCAACAGAGGAGATGCTGACAGCGTCGTACTCAAGGCCCGAGGCAGGGCCATAAGCACGGCGGTGGACGTGGCCGAGATCACCAGGAACAGGTACATGACAAACCTATCCAAGCCAGTGATCCATATAGAGACGGAGAAGATCGTTGACGCAGAGCAGCAGACCCGGAACGTCTCCTGCATATCCATCACCCTCTGCAGAGAAGATAAAACAGTGAAGGCTGAGGCTGCGACAGCGGAGGACCTCAGCACCATTAAGGGGGTCGGCGCCGTTATGGCCCAGAAGCTGAAGGACGGCGGGTACGGCTCAGTAGAGAAGATCAGGGGAGCTAAGGTAGCTGAGCTGGCCCAAGCGACAGGCGTCTCGGAGAAGCAGGCCGAGAACATAGTCAAGGCCGCCAGCGAGCTCAAAGAGTAAACCCCTTAAACCTTCGACCCCAATCTTCACGGGATACCATTGAAGGTTCTACAGCTCCACTGCACAGAGTTCACCTACAGGGTCACCAAGGAGACGCCTGTGGCAGAGCAGCCTCCAAAACCCAAGGAGGGCTCCTACGAGAACGTCTTGGTCTGCTTCACGTGCTACGAGAAGGCCGATGAGGGCAGAGAGGCCGACATCGTCAAGGCCTACGTGGAGAACATCAAAACGGACACGGGCCGCATAGGCTGCAAGAATGTTCTACTGTACCCTTACGCTCACCTGAGCCACCAGCTGGGCAGCCCACGGAGAGCCAAACAGTTCCTAGGCGACTTGGTGGAGGCCCTAGAGAAGGAGGGCCTGGAGACACATAAGAGCCCCTTCGGCTGGTACAAGGCCTTCACCCTGGACTGCAAGGGCCACCCCCTGGCCGAGGCCTACAGGGAGTACTAGGTCAAATTTTTAACCCGAACAGCCCTGAGATATCCGAGAATTCTTGTCCAGCGGTAACTACGGGGTATGCGGCGTGTACTGCGGCCAGTGCCCCAGCGGCAACGGCAGGGTCAGGTACGCGGCGGGCGAACTCAAGCGGCTCATAGACACCACCAGGTACGAGTGGCTCAACGAGGTGGAGAAGCGGTTCAGCTTCGAAGAGTTCAGGAAGGGCCTGGAGTGGTTCGCCCAGGCCCAGTGCCCCGGCTGCCTACGCGGCGGCGGAGCCCCGTGCGCCAACAGGGGCTGCGCCAAGGAGAAAGGCCTGAGGAGCTGCCTAGAGTGCGGCGAGTACCTCACCTGCAAGGACACCGATTACCACCGGGAGTGGTACCCCTTCGTGCTGGACAGCTACGAGAGGGTCAAGGAAGTCGGCCTAGACAGGCACCTGGAGGAAGAGGAGCGGCGCGCCCGCGCAGGCGTCAGCATCATGAGCCACCTGGAGCGCCGCTGCTGTAAAGAAGTTGAGCTGGGCTAGGGCCACACCTTACCCGGGTTCAGGATCAGGTTCGGATCGAAGGTGGCCTTGACACCCTTCATGAGCCTAACCTGGGCCGAGCCCACCTCACGCTCCAAGTAGTGCTTCTTGGTGTAGCCTACGCCGTGCTCACCGGAGACGGTGCCGCCCATCTCCAGGCTCACTTCTATGAGGTCGCTGAGGGCCGCCTCCATGAGGCCTGACCACTCTTCGTCGGGGGTCTCATCCAGCTTTATTATGAAGTAGTGGAGGTTGCCGTCCCCGGCGTGGCCCACCGGCACCAGAAGC
>DATKWY010000053.1:0-2899 GCA_035529295.1 Candidatus Desulfaltia sp.
CTTGTCCGACATGTCCAGGGCTGCCACGTCTATGGCCACCATGTCCCTCGACGCGAAGACGCCCAGGTTGGGTATCACGGGCCTGTCCGAGCCCGGGACGCAGTCGCACGCAGGGGTGATGTCCAGGGCGTAGCTGATGTACCCGATGTTCTCCTCCCCTATGTGCCTCACGTAGCCTGAGGCGGCGTCCCCCATGGCCACAAGGAACCATTGCCTCCAGTCGTCGAACTTCTCCCTGCCCCACAGGTCGCAGCGGAATAGAAGGCGCTGGTGGCCAAAGCACCCGATGCACGCCTCCGGGTCATACTCGGCGTGGTCCTCCTTGATCTTGATGGCGCCCACGGGGCAGATGTTGCTGCAGAGGACGTAGTCGGGGCACTCCTCCCCCACGCAGTTGTCTCCCTGGAAGCTCCAGTGGTTCCAGCCCACCTCGGGGTGGGTGCATATGTGAACGTTGAACTTGCCCCGTTTGCTGCTGCACCCGATGGCCACGTTCTTGATGCCGCCGCCGTAGACGCCGCTGCCGTGGCCCTTGAAGTGGCTCACAACTATCATGGCGTCGGCGTCCGCTATGCCCTTAGCCAGGTAACCCTCCTTTAGGATTACGCCGTCGGGGATGTCCACCTTCACGTCCTCGGTGCCATACATGCCGTCCGCTATGACGATGGGGCACCCCATGCTCTGGGCCGTGAACCCGTTGCGGGCCGCGTTCTCAAGGTATAGGGCCGCGGTGCTCCTGGCCCCATAGTAGTAGTAGGGGGCCGTGGTGGTGTCGGTGACGAAGGGGACCCCGCCGTGCTCCTTCACCTTGTCCACTATGACCCTCACCTGGATGGGTCGCAGGTACGCGGAGTTGTTCCACTCCCCCATGTGGCACTTGATGGCGACGGTGTCGCCCCTGTCGAAGCATTCGCCCAGCCCCGCGTGGTCGAACAGCTGGTCGGCCTTGGCGGGGATGCTCGAAGCCATGCCGGTGTACCGGTCATCCATGAAAAAGACCTTGCTTTTCAAGCTCCTGTCTCCAGAACCCTCTGGACGGATATGGGCTTTAGAATATATATAATGGTGGATGCTAGGTGACCACCATGCTCCGGCGGCGGCTCTCCTCATCAACCCTGGCCGCCTGCGCCTCCAGCGCCGCCAGAGCCGTAAGGACCTCATCCTTCCCTGAGCCAGAACCGAGGACACCGAGCAGCTCCTCTGCTGCCCGCTGAATCGCCTCGACCATCTCCTTTCCGGCACGGGTCCTCAGCCATATCTTGGTCTTGTTCTCCTCCACGGTGTTCGTCACCTTCTGGAGCCGTGTACTGACGCCTCTAGCCTCATCCTCCTTCAGCTTGAGGTCCATGATCCTTTCCTGTATCTTCTCCAACGCCTTCATGGTGGGTGCAAGGGGCTCGCTCATGTCATCACCTTAAACCATATGCCTCCCCGACGGCCCTTAACTTTTCCTCAAATGCCTCGAAGCTGGTCCTCTGGTAACCGAGGGATCGACTTGAGGTGGTGTCGTACCAGTCCACTGCCGTGGGCATCTCAGAGAAGTTGGGCTCCACCTCCACTCCCAGGGCATCGTAGAACCGCTTGATGTACTCGCCGCCCGTCATGCGCCAGGACTCTCCGCCCGCGACGTTGTGGACCGTGTTCCCGGGGCTTCCGAGGCAGGCCACGATGGCGCGGGCAGCGTCCTCCACGTAGACGAACTCCACCCTCTGGTCCGCCCGGTAGGGCACAACCTCTGGAAGCTCCAGGAGGTCAGCCACGGCGACAGGGGCGATCCTGAGGATGGTGTATGGGTTCCCGGTTCCGGTCACGTGCTTCTCCGCCGTAATCTTGCTCTCGGAGTAGAGGTCGTGGACACTGAAGGGATGGCTTGGTTTCACAGGGGGCACCTCTCCAGCCGTCACGCCGTAAACCGCGATGGATGACGCTAAGACTATGGGCGTGTCGGCGCCCGCGGCTTCCAGTATGCGCTTCGTGCCCCCCACGTTCACCTTCATGGTGAGCTCCCTGCTGGACTCGCTTCTTGGGGGCAGAAGGGCTGCAAGGTGGACGATCGTGTTAACGCCTTCGCAGGCTCGGCTGACACTGTTTTTGTCGGTGATGTCGCCCTTGACAGCCTCGACTCCCAGTGCCTCAACATGATTCCATGGGACCCCAGGGAGATCGAAGGCCCTGGCCCTGTACCCTTCTTCTTTGCAGAGCCTCAGAACCTCATAGCCCAGCCGGCCGGCTCCACCTGTGACAAGGATGGTCATGGCTCATATCATGGGCCTGGTTCTAGTTAATTTTTATTGGATTGAGCCCTTGATGGAGCAAAGGTGTAATCCTGTAGGAATATTTCTATCAAACCCGTAAATAAAGTATATATTGTCAATACGCCAGTCTTGTTCTGACACCAAACGAGGTGACAGTTATGGGACTGAATGTAGTTACACTACAGACTCTGCTGAAGGACGAGAACTGCCTAAAGGTGCTGATCCACTGCAAGGAGCCTAAGACCTTTAACGAGATCAAGAAGACCAAGATCGGTGAAGGCAAGATCTTCAGCGTCCTCAAGGACCTGAAGACCTCCGAGGCGCTCCTCTTCGCCGACGGCAAGTACTATACTTCTCCAGTAGCCTTAAAGTTCCTGGAATAACGTCCCAGGGCTACGCCCTAACTTTTTATTTACCCTGTTTCCAGCGGTGTACTTTTCAAGCAGGAGTCACGGACATCCAGGAGCGCCTTTACCTCAGCCTCCATCTCATCCAGGGTCCTAACGCCCAGAATGACGCCGATGGGTGCGCCTCCGCAGTAGATCATGAACGTTGGCGTGCTCCTCACACCCTGCTTTATGGCGAGCACCCGGTTCTCCCTGCTCTCCAGGAGGTTCATGCGGACAAGCCCGGCCCTGCCTTTG
>DATKWY010000054.1:0-2899 GCA_035529295.1 Candidatus Desulfaltia sp.
CACCTGAGCCTGGGCGCCTACGCCTACGTGACTGGGCACCACAACGCGGCTATGCTGGCCTTCTGCTTCGCCGGCAGCCTCCTGGCCTTCCTCAGGTATAACTGGTACCCGGCAAGGGTGTTCCCGGGGGACCTGAACTACACCATCGGGGCCGTGGTGGCCTGCGTAACGGTGGTCGGCAACATGGAGAAGTTCGCCGTCCTCTGCTTCACGCCGTACATCGCTGAGGCCTTGCTGAAGGCCTGGTCTAGGTTCGAGGCCGAGAGCTACGGGGTGCTCCAGCCGGACGGGACGGTGAAGCCAAGGGACGGCAAGGTGAGGGGCCTCACCCACATGGTCATGAGCCTGGGTGACTTTAACGAGAGTCAGGTGACGCTCATCCTGGTGGGGCTTGAGACCGTGGTCTGCATTGTGTCGTTCCTGGTGATCCGCTTCGTCTAGGGGAGCGTTTGCTTTATTTAGCTGGTGCCGGGTTGATACGTTGTATGAGCTTCAGCGGTATGGACAGCAGGGAGCGGGCGGTGCTCCTGGTGGCCTTGGGCCTGGTGGCAGTTGTGTTCCTGGTCTCGGCCTACAGCTACATGAACCCCTCTGAGAGGGTCTGGGAGGCCAAAGTCTTCGAGGTCTTCCACGAGGGCGGAAACACCATTGTTTACAGCTACGGCGCGGGGAAGCTGAAGCTGCTTGGAGAGTACGAGTTCGAGGTGGGTGAGACCTACAAGGTCTACTACCGTTCAAGGACCCGTAACGCTGCCGAGTTCGACATCAGGGTCGAGAAGATCAGCTAGGCGCCCGGGTGGTTTTTTGAGGCGGCTCATGGACTCTCACGTCCACCTGGATGGGCTCGGGGACGCCGAAGCCGCTATGGGTAGGGCTAGGGACGCGGGGGTGGACGGCGTCGTCGCTGTCGGTGGGAACCTGGAGTCCAGCGCCCGGGCCCTGGAGATGGCTGAGCTGCACCCTAACTATGTCTTCTCATCCATTGGCGTCCACCCGGCGGACGTGCTCAAGGTGGACGTGGCTGAGGCCCTGGCCTACGTGGATGAGAACGCGTCGAGGGCGGTGGCCGTCGGCGAGATAGGGCTGGACTACGCCTACGGGTTCGCGAAGCCCGCGGAGGTGCGGGAGAAGATGAGAACCCTGTACAGTGAACTGCTGGGGGTGGCCGAGGCGCATGGGCTGCCCGTGGCTGTTCACAGCAGGTCGGCCTACGGTGACGCGTTGGCCGGGCTCAGGGCCAGGGATGTGCCGGGGGCCGTTTTCCATTGGTATGATGGGCCGGTCCACGTGCTGAGGGAGATTCTTGATGCGGGGTACTACGTCTCGGCTACTCCGGTGGCCCGGTACAGCAGGGGCCACATGGAGGTGGTCAGGGAGACGCCTCTGGAGAGGCTTCTGGTGGAGACGGACAGCCCGGTCTACATGCGGGACCTGGGGAGGATGAGTGAGCCGGCTGATGTGTGGCTCACCGTTGAGGCCGTGGCCGAGCTCAAGGGCTTGGAGCCGGGGGAGGTGGCCCGGGTATCTACCCGTAACGCGGAAACCTTATTTCGGTTGCCTGCGACCTAACCCCGGGTGAGGGTGTTGGAGTCCCGCAGGTACGTTTTCAGGCCGCTGAGCGGGCTGTACTTTGGGCTCCTCTTCGTCTTGTTGCTCATCGTGTGGCCGCTGCTGTCGGTGTTCTACCGGGAGCTGCTGGTGGTTGAGCTTGGTCTGCCGCCCTGGGCCTTCGGGGGTGTGCTGTTCCTGAGCCTGGTGGGCAGCTACATCAACGTCCCTGTGACGACGGTGGAGGCCGAGGTGCCCATCTACACTTACCGGGAGGTGCGGTTCTTCTTCGTGACGTGGAGGGTGCCCCAGGTGGAGATGGGTGTGCGGAGGACGGTGATCACATTGAACGTGGGGGGCGCCGTGGTGCCCATGTTGATCTCGGCTTACCTGGTGCTGTTCAGCATACCAGCGTGCTCGGTTGACGTGGTGTCCAGCTACGTGAAGCTGCTTGTGGTGATGGCTGTGGTTGCCGTGACGACGCACAGGAGCAGCCGCATAGTGAAGGGCCTGGGGATCGCTACGCCCATGCTGGGGCCCCCGGCTACTACGGCGTTGGTGACGCTGCTCATCGACCTAGTGAGCCCCATGAGTTGCCCCACCCAGATCGCCTACGTGGGGGGCACCATCGGGGCGCTCATAGGGGCGGACCTCATGAACCTGGGGAAACTGCCTGAGGTGGGAGCGCCCATGGCCAGCATCGGCGGCGCGGGGACCTTCGACGGCATATACCTGACGGGTATCATGTCTGTCCTCCTGGTGCTGCTGCTCATGTAAGGTAATGCTCATTAGCGTATCCAGTGTACCCTTCTGGTATGCAGCGCGTCAGCTTCGAGGTGATGGGCGACCCCGTGCCCAAGGCCAGGGCCAGGACCGTGCGGAAGGGAGGGCGCACCTGGAGCTTCACCCCCAAGAAGGTGGCCGAGTGGGAGAAGCTGGTCAAGGCCGAGGCTGAGAAACACTTCGATGAGCCCTTCACTGGCCCCGTGGCGTTGACCATCGGTTTCTACCTGCGGCGGCCTAAGAGCAGGCGGAAGGAGAACTTCGTGGAGACGACTCCTGATCTGGATAATCTGGAGAAGGCGGTGCTGGACGGCTTGAACGGGGTGGCCTACGAGGATGACAGGCTGGTGGTGGTGAAGAGCGCCGCGAAGCTGTATGTGCGGGTGGGGGAGCCCCGGGTCAGCGTGGTGGTGACGAGCCTGGTGAACCAGGAGTCCATGGACGGGTTCCTGGGGCGATAAGGTTTTACTTATCATATGCTTCTTGATGGCGTGTGCAGGGGTAGCCAAGCGGACTACGGCGCCAGTCTTGAAAACTGGTTCCCTAACGGGAGCGTGGGTTCGAATCC
>DATKWY010000055.1:0-3082 GCA_035529295.1 Candidatus Desulfaltia sp.
TAGTTGCCTTCTCTGGGCTCAGCCACCCTTTCACTCTCGGAGACCACCATGCCCTCGGCAGGGGCCTGGTCAACGGCTGTAGGCGGAGCGTAGGGTATCAGGAAGGTGAACGATGACCCCACTCCCTCCTTCGACGAGACGGATATCTCCCCCCCGTGGGCCTCGACAATCTTTTTACAGACCGCTAGGCCGAGGCCGGTCCCCTTGGCCTTGGTGGTGAACAGGGGCTGGAACATTTTGCTCATGTTCTCCTCTGAGATGCCTTCGCCTGTGTCCGAGACCGCAACTTTAGCCACCTCGTTCACCACGGAGCCCTCGACGACGAGGAATCCACCATCGGGCATCGCCTGGACAGCGTTGGTGATGAGGTTGGTGAACACGCGCCTCAGGAGGCCTCCGTCGGTGTGTATGCTGTGGAGCCTCATGTCGAAGCTCACCGAGATATCCACGTTCTCGGGCACCTGGATGGAGGCTATCACATCAACTGCGATCTGCTCCAGGTCCGTGTCCTCGGGTTTGACGTTGACGGTCTTCGAGAAGTCCTGGAGGTCGGAGACTATCTTGTCCATGTACACGGTCTGGGACTTCAGCTTGTCCTCGATGAACTCCAGCTCCTTGACGTCCGCCTCTTCCAGTCTATCCCTGATGAGCTCTATCCTCTTCTTGAGCCTGGCGCTGAGGAGGTAGACCACCTGGAGGGGGTTGCGGAGGTCGTGGCCCACCATGGCGGAGGTCTGGCCTATGGTGGCCATCCTCTCGCTTTCCCTGAGGCGGTGCTGGTAGTCGTTCAGGGCCTGAAGCATGTCGTCGATGTTCACTGAGAGGGCCGCCACCTCGTCGTCCCCCTTGATGACGACGTTCCTGAGGTCTATCGCGTGGGGGTCTATCTCGCTGACCTCCTTGCTCAGTTTCACCAGGGGCGACAGGATCATTTTGTTCATGGTGAAGAGAGCGATCAAGGCGATGACCACGCCCACAAAGAGGCTGGTGACCACAAAGTACGAGACCATCATCAGGCTGTGCTGGAAGACGTCTCTGGGCGCATCCACCTCCATGAGCAGGGCGGGTTCACCGAACATGGTGTTGACCACCGAGTAGCTTGAGATGGACTCGTAGCTGGGCCTCTCGATAACTATGGGCGCCCCAGCTGACAGCCGTGTAAGTACACTGCCTAGATCGCTGGTTTCATGCACGGTGTCAACGTCGTGGAGCTTCAAGGACAGGAAGGTGACTTGTTTCAGCCTCTCCACCTCCAAGGTGTCGATGAATCTGCCGCAGATCAATGTACCCACTATGGGCCCGCTCTTCTCGCTCGTCAGTATGGGGCGGGAAGCCACCATATATGGGCCTTCAGGGGAGTCCAGGAGTCCAACCACCTTGTCGCCCACTCTCTCATGCGTCTTCAAGGACTCTATGCCGGTGATCTGCTCCATGACCGAGCTGGGGAAGGGGATGCTTCTCAGCCGCATGATGTCGAAGGCCTTGGTGTACACCACCCTGCCGCTGTTGTCCAGGAAGGCCATGAAGCTGATCCTGGACTCGATGAAAGTGGACATCAGGAGGGCGTTGTCTATGAAGTGCGTTATGTTGCTCTTGATGAAGTAGTAGGCGTTGTCCCAGGCCGCGTAACTGTGGGTCACCTCGTCCAGCTCGTTCATTCTCAGCTCGAGGGCGTGGAGCCCCAGCTCCGTCTGCTTCTGGATGTTGGCGTCCTCCAGCTCCAGGAACCCCTGCATCAGGAACGTGTTGGTGGTCAGGAAGAACCCCATGAACACGAACAGGTAGCTCAACCCGAAGACCAGGAACAGTCTCTGCCTCAGCTTCAAGGTTACAGCTCCTTGCCCCGGCCATTTCCAGCCAGTGGTGGGGAGAGGGCGCCTCTCACGGCGGATAGGATGGCTTCGTTGTTAACAGGCTTCAAGAGTGTGTCTCTTACAGTGCCGGTTCCGCGGTCCTCATCCCCTAGATTACAGCCTGTCAGGTAGAAGATCACGGCTGACTCGTCTATGTGGTTTAATTTCTCGGCCAGCTCGTTTCCTTTGATGTCAGGGAGCCTATAGTCTATGAAAACAACGTTATGCTGGCTCTCCTTGGCTTTCTCCAGGGCCTTGTGGCCGGTATTCGCTGTCTCTACCCTGTACCCCGCATCCTCTAACATCAGTTTAGTTAAGAGGAGTATGTCCTCGTCATCATCTACCAGCAGGATAGAGCTCATTTCAGGTTGGATCTGGAGTTTCCCTCGTTTTTTCAATTTAAAATGAATATGGAAGGCAACTCCAACATGCGCTCACATACCCTAGTATGTGGAGCGCAATGATTTTTACGAGTGTTACCTGGCTACATGCGTCATCGTAGGCTCGATGCCATCGTAGACATGCGCCTCACTGAAGAAGAACCTGGCGGCCGCGAGGAGTGACTCTGGGTCTATGGGTTTCATGTAGAACTTTGTGTTTAAGCCTATGCTCATGATGTTGTTCTTGGCTTCGTTGTAGCCGCTGATAAAGATCAGCTTCATGGAGCTGTTTGTCTCCAGCAGCTTCATGGCCAGCACGTCGCCTTTCATGTCTGGTAGGGTGAAGTCCAGTATGGCCAGCATGAACCTCCTCTCCCTGGCTTTAGCTATTGCATCGAAGGGAGTGGCGGCTGTTTCGATACAGTATCCCTCGTACTCGAAGAGCATTTTATAGCACTCGAGAATGTCAAGGTCATCGTCTACAACCAGCACATTGCAGGTTTCCCGGTCATCCACTACGCTGTTAGCCGTCTCATCAGTGACATTCAAACGCGCCTCCGTGTTTAGTTTACCATCATTTGAATGTCCGTATTCTGACAATGTAGTTAATAATCCATATTGGATATATAATAAGAATGCTCTGGAACGATCTGGAATGCATTGTTTTTTCTTTATACGTATTATTTACCATAATCTTGTTTACTATAACAAATAATCGGGGTTGTAGACGCGTTTTTCCTCAGCGAGGTTGTTGCATTCAATTATTCAGACATATGGTCGTGGGATTCATATACATAATATAGTCACCCTTGAAGGCTTACAGTGAGTCCCATGGGTGTGGCACGGATA
>DATKWY010000056.1:0-2036 GCA_035529295.1 Candidatus Desulfaltia sp.
TCCGCCTCCTTGGTGCCCATCATGCGGACCACTATGGGCTTGGAGACGCCCAGCTCCTTCCTGGCCGCGACTATGCCCTCCGCGGTGTGGTCGCACCGGGTTATGCCGCCCAGGACGTTCACGAACAGCGCCCTCGTCCGCTGGTCGCCCAGGACGAACTTCACGGCTCTCCCGATGCGCTCGGGGGTGGCTCCGCCGCCCAGGTCTAGGAAGTTGGCCGCCTTGCCGCCGTGGAGCATCACCGTGTCCAGGGTTGCCATGGTAAGGCCTGCGCCGTTGCCTATGACGCCTATGTCGCCGTCCAGCTCCACGTAGGCCAGGTCCATGGCTCGTGCCTCCATCTCCCGCTCCGTCAGCTCACCCTGGTAGCTGTGGAGGAGCTTCTCCTCCAGCTCCTTGTGCCTGTAGAGGGCGTTATTGTCCACGTTGAGCCTGGCGTCGGCCGCGATGAACCCGTCCTCTACCTCCACCAGGGGATTGATCTCAGTCAGCTCCGCGTCCATCTCCACGGCGAGCTCGTAGAGCTTGGAGATGAAGGCCGCGAAGGCGCGCATCTTCCTGTCACCGTATCCGAGGCGCTTGGCTATCAGGTTACAGTGGTAGCTCCGGAGACCCAGCACGGGGTCAACCCTGTGGCGTACTATCCTCTCAGGGGTCCTGGCTGCCACCTCCTCTATGTCCATGCCGCCCTCCCCGGAGGCCAGGATGACGTAGCACCTGTTGCCGCGGTCCACCGTGACCCCCAGGTAAACCTCGTTTACGATCCGGATCTTCTCCTCCACGTAGAGCTTCTCCACGGTGAGGCCTTTGATGCTCATGCCCAGAAGCTGAGATGCGGCCAGCTCTGCCTCAGCCGGGGTGTCGGCGAACTTCACGCCCCCAGCCTTTCCTCTACCGCCTACGGGTAGCTGAACCTTGATTACGGCGGGCCTCCCCAGGTCCTTGACGGCGTCCGCCGCCGCCTCGGGAGTGGTCACCATCCGGCCCCAGGGTGTGGGGATGCCGTACTTCTTGAAATATTCCTTTGCTTCGTACTCTAATAGCTTCAAAGCATAATCGCCTAACAGAAAAGAGGCGCCTGCTAATATTGGTTCTGGGCGGAGGCTAGGGCCCGAGGATAGGGATGCGCGGACCGCAGCTCTAATCAAATCAGATGTCTGAGGATGCCCTGCTGGTAGGTTTATACACGCAGCGTCTGAATATGGGTCTGATCCGGATGAGGTATAGCACCAGACAGCTCTCAATGATCATGGTATTCAGCGCCCTGGGCGCCGTCCTCAGCGTACCCATCGGGCACATAGGCAACTACATGAAGACGATCCCCGCGTTGCCGTTGGGCACGGGCCAGGCCTTGTCGGGGCTCCACCTGGTGACGGTGGTGCTGGCCGCCCTGTTGATCCGGAGAACAGGTACGGCCACCATGACCGCCACGGTGAAGGGCCTAGTCGAGGCAGTCCTGTTCAGCTTCCACGGCCTCCCGGTGATCCTTATCAGCGGGGCCCAGGGATTGATAGTCGATGCAGCGCTGCACGTGTCCGGGTACGAGTCCCCAACGCTACTCAGCCTGGGGTGTGGGCTGGCAGCGGCCAGCAACGTGGCCTTTCAGCAGTTCGTCCTCCTCATGCCTTTCCCGCCGGAGGTCTTCGCCTTCATGTACGGGGTCGCCTTCCTATCTGGGGCGCTCGGCGGAGCGCTGACGGGGAGACTTTACATGATGGTGAGGGCCAGAATCCCCGTGGCTGAAGGCCGGTAAAGGTCAGAGGCCGGGACGCCACATCTTATATCCGCATTCTAACAACTGTCACACGATAACCATGGACAAGGCAGAGCTCAAAGCAAAGGCGCTGGCCGAGATCGATCGAAGGGCGGACGAGATAATCGAGTACGCCTCAGCTATCTGGAGGTACCCTGAGCTGGGCTTCAAGGAGTTCAAGACCGCGGAGCTCACCGAGAACAAGTACAGGGAGATGGGCTGGCGGTACAGTAACAGGCTCGCCATCACGGGCAGCAAGGCCTACCTGAAGGGCGACGGCTCC
>DATKWY010000057.1:0-2237 GCA_035529295.1 Candidatus Desulfaltia sp.
GTACCTGGTGGACATGGGCAGGTTCAGGGAGGCCGAGGAGCAGTACAAGCAGCTCTCGGCCATGGAGCCTGAGAGGGTCGAGACCCACATCAGGCACGGGATAGTCCTCTACAGGATGGATAAGCCGGGGGAGGCTGAGAACCACTTCAGGAAAGCCATACAGCTTGAGCCGGGGAACGCCGAGGCACACCTCCACTACGCGGTGCTCCTGACCCACAGCGGCAGCAACGTCACAGCTGAGAGCCACTACATAAAGGCGGTGAGCCTCGACCCTGACTCACCCACATGCAACCTGGTCTACGCCATATTCCTCAGCAGCCAGAACAAGCTGCCCCAGAGCGAGAAGTACTATGTAAGGGCCGTTGAGCTAGCCCCAGAGGCCGCGGAGCCCCACATGTACTACGCTAAGACCCTGGCGGACCAGGGAAGGGACCAGGAGGCCGAGAGGGAGTACAGGGCGGCCCTGGAGGCTGAACCCGGGAGCCACGAGACAAACCTGTACTACGCCCAGTTCCTCTCCAAGGTGGACAGACCCGCCCAGGCGGACAGGCACTTCAGGAAGGCCCTAGAGCTGAAGCCCGACGACGCCAGGTCCCACTTCAGCTACGGCGTCCACCTGGCCCAGCACGGCATAACCGACAGGGCTCTGGAGCACTACAGGCGCGCCATCGAGCTCGACCCCCAGTACAGGGAGCTCATTAAGCATCTATCAGGCTAGATGTGTGTGAGCGTCGTCACCTACACACCGCTATATACAGATCACAGAGATGGAATGGTAAACAAGGTGAATATTCTTGACCGTTGAACTAGAAGTGGTCCCCCAGGGAGTCCCTGATAAGAGCATCGAGGACATCGCAATGGAGGCCACACCCAAGATAGCTATACTCGGCGTAGGCGGCGGCGGAAGCAACATCGTGACGTGGATGGATAAGAAGATCATAGGCGCGAGGACCGTTGCACTGAACACTGACGCGAAGCACCTGGCGACCAGCAAGGCCGACGAGAGGGTCATCATGGGCTACGGCCTCACAGGGGGCCTGGGCTGCGGAGGCTTCCCCGAGCAGGGGGCCAAGGCGGCCGAGGAGAGCGCCCTGGAGATCGAGAACGCAGTGGGTGACGCCGACCTCATATTCGTGGCGGCCGCCCTGGGCGGCGGCACGGGCACAGGCGCGGCCCCGGTGGTGGCAAGGATCGCCCGCGAGCTGGGGGCCCTCACCATAGGCGTGGTCACCATCCCCTTCGACTTGGAGGGTACCAGGGTGGGCAAGGCCAAGGAAGGTCTGAGGCAGCTTGTGGACGTCTGCGACAGCGTCGTGGTCATCGACAACAACAGGCTCAGGAAGGTCGCCGGCAAGCTCCCTGTCAGGGAGGCTTTCGCGGTGGCCAACGAGCGTGTGACTGACTTCATCAACAACATCACGGAGACACTCAGCGTCCCAGGCATCATGAACCTAGACTTCGCGGACGTCAAGGCCATCATGATGGGCGGAGGCATCTGCGCCGTCGGGTTCGGAGAGGGACACGGCGGCACCAAGGTTGAGGACGCCGTCACCAAGGCCATCGACAACCAGCTGCTGGACGTAGCCGACGTGACCAAGGCCCAGGGGGCCCTCGTGCACGTGGAGGGCGGCGAGGACATGACCCTTGAGGACATCAACAGGGCCGGAGAGATGGTCCTGGAGAGCGTCAGCAAGGCAGCCCGCGTCGTCTGGGGAAGCAAGATAAACCCCAACCTGGAGGGCAAGATCAGGGCAACCGTGGTGCTGGCCGGAGTGGACAGCACGTTCCTGATGAGGCAGGACGCCAACACCGTGACGGTGAACCAGTCCAAGCCCAAGGTCATAAAGATAAAGAGCCAGAAGGCCGTCGAGTAACCCTTTTTTTTCGTTCCCTTAATCTTTTTCAAGGCTTATCGTGGGGACAGTCACGACCATGGTCGTGCCCTTCTCCCCCGTCTTAGCCTCGATTGAGCCGCCGGCGGCCTCAACGGTCTTCTTGGCGTAGGCCAGGCCCAGGCCGCTGTGGCCCTGCTTCGTGGTGTTGAAGGGCTGGAAGAGGCGGTCCATGGCGTGGGGCGGGATGCCCGGCCCCGTGTCCCTCACCTCTATCTTGGCTGAGCCCTGCCTTGCTGTGACCTTCACCTCCAGTGTGCCTCCCGTGGGCATGGACTCCACGGCGTTCCGCACAAGGTTCTCCAGCAGGCGAGTCATCTTCTCTGTGGGGACCTCGGTGATGAG
>DATKWY010000058.1:0-2552 GCA_035529295.1 Candidatus Desulfaltia sp.
ATCGAGGTCTGCACAAGGATAGATCTGGAGCCGAGAAACCAGCAGCAGCTCATGGACCAGCTGAACAAGCATAGAAGAGGCTTCACCGTGGTCTCGGTGACCTGCACCACGAAGAGCGTGGCCAGGCAGGCGGCCAAGGACCACAGGGTGGACGTCATCAGGTATCCTTCTGATTACAGGAGGAAGACGGTGCGGATGGACAGGCAGCAGGCCGCCCTGACCGCGGAGTCGGGGTGCAGCTACGAGGTCGAGGCGGCTGAGCTCATGGCCCAGGAGCCGGGCGGGCTGGAGAAGACGCTGAAGACCCTTAGGAGGGAACTGGAGAACGCCCTCAAATATGGTGTGCCCGTGGTCCTGTCAAGCGGCGCCTCCACCGTTCATGGGCTGAGGGACCCCAGAGGCATGGCGTCCCTCATGCACCTGCTGGGCGTGGGCGAGGAGGAGGCCCTGGACATGGTCTCCGCCAACCCCTGGGCATTGGTGGAAAGAAACCGTGATAAGCTCTCGGGCCGCACTGTTCTACCAGGTGTAGCCAAGGTTGAGTGACTACGCGACTGTAGACATCCTGGTCCACTGCTTCTACCACAGGGTGGGCCTCCACAGGGGCCACCCGATACTGAGCGTCAGCTGGCCCCTTTCCCCCATGCCCCTGCAGGAGATAAACGAGGTGTACGGAGGCATGGTGTTCAGCCTGGGGAGCACCAACACGGTGCTCATCAGGGACGGGGACACCACCATAGTCCACGACCCGGGCATACTTCAGCTGGGCCGCTACGGGACACTGAAGATGAGGATGGCCGAGCTGGGGCTGACCCCCGAGGACGTGGACATGGTGATAAACAGCCACTGCCACTACGACCACACGGAGGCCAACTACCTGTTCAAGGGCAAGCCGCTGCTGGTCCACGAGGAGGAGGTCAAGTACAGTGACCAGCTTTACTGGCCGGAGTTCACGGCGGCCTTCATGGGGATCATGGATGTGCAGAAGTTCAGGGGCAGCAGGAAGGTCTCGGACCACGTCAGGATCATCGAGACGGTGGGCCACACGCCGGGCAGCATCACGACCCTGGTGGACACGGAGGAGGGCCTGGTGGCGCTGGTGGGGGACGCGGTCATCGTCAAGGAGGACCTGCTGGAGCTGAGGCCCCCCAGCGTGGTCACCAAGAACATAGCGGCGGAGGTGGCCGTGGACAGCCTGAAGAGGATCAGGGCCCTGAACCCTGTGACGGTCATCCCGGGGCACGACGCCCCCTTCTCTCCGCAAGGTTTAAAATAGTCGGGTTGGATAGCTTCGAAAGTGAAGTAGTATGCCAACACACGGCTCACTGACTAAGGCGGGTAAGGTGCGGGCCCAGACCCCCAAGATCGAGGGCACGCCT
The DNA here is from genome assembly GCA_035529295.1 of Candidatus Desulfaltia sp. Classification (GTDB taxonomy): domain Archaea; phylum Thermoproteota; class Bathyarchaeia; order TCS64; family TCS64; genus RBG-16-57-9. Next base: position 1,380 of record DATKWY010000058.1, read on the forward strand.
AAGAAGAACCCGGCGCCCAAGAAGAGGAACAGGATGAACTATGCGAAGAGGGTTATCTACTCACCGGACCGCTTTGACCGTAGGCGCTCTAACCCTTATTAGCTCCAGTAGTTTCTGCAGCCAACCCCAGTTCACTGCGTAGTAGTATATTACCAGGATTAGTGTCCCTAGGGCACCTGCCAGGAGGAGGCTCTTTATCCAATCGAAGGGTCCGGCTACAGTGATTGTGGGGCCCCCTTTCATGTATTCGTCGGGCTGGATGGTCTGCGCTGGGCTTTGGCTGTATATGTGGACTGTGTAGGCTAGGGACGCGACGGAGAAGAGGGTGAGCAGTAGTTTCCAGTGGCCTGTGACGCTGCTCATGTAGACCTGTATCCGGGTGAGGTATGGCTCCATTCCTGTGTTGATTCTGAGGGTACTGTGAAAAACCTAGTGTACCCAGATTGTTGATGCCTCAGCCTCGTATCCAGAATCAGGATAACGGGTATCTGTGTTAGGTTATGAGGTGAATAGGATTAGAGGTGTACGTTCAGCCACTCTATCACCGTTTTTATCAGAGGCCCCCTGTGCTCCGTGAAGCTGTGATCAGCGTCCTTGATGATCGCCCATTTTTTCGGCTCGTTGGCCGCCTCGTATAGGAGCCTGCAACTCTGAGGAACCGTCAACGTGTCCTCTGAGCCGACAACCACCAGCAGCGGAGCTCTCACGTTGCGTATGCCGTCAATCGGGTTCAGCTCCGCGGCAGCCTTCTCAAAGTCTCCCCTCAGCCTTTCCTCGTTCCAGCCCGTGAGCTTACCCCCAGCCATCTTGAGGAAGTATGGAGCCATGACGTCCAGGGCTGGCCCTGTACTCCAAGCCTTCAAATCAGAGACGGGCGCCATCAAGACTCCCGTCTTCACCGCCCGGTCATGGCTCATGATCCAAGTTAGGGGGATGGCGCCCATGCTGTGAGAGACCAACCCGACTCGACGTACGTCCACGTACGGCAGCCCTCTCAGGAGCTTCAAGGCGTCCCTGGCGCTTGGCGCTAGTGCCGCGAAGCTGTACTCTCCCTCACTGCCCCACGCGCCCCTGTAGTAGAAGATGAGGACAACTATCCCGCTGAGAGCCAGCTCCTCAGCCAGGTCCATGTTCTTGTTGTCCCCCGGGTACCCGTGACATAGGGCTATGGCG
>DATKWY010000059.1:0-8867 GCA_035529295.1 Candidatus Desulfaltia sp.
ACACGACGCCGGGGTTAGTGTTATCGCACCAGAACTCCCCGTACCTGTCCACCAGCTCTAGGGCAGCCTTCTTTGCCTCTCCCTGCCTCGCCTCGTCCAGGTTGAGTCTGAGGCACACGGAGGCGTTGCCCCGAGTCTTCCAGGGGGTGTTAGGGTTCAGCCGCAGAAGCGTGGGGTAGTCGGTGAACTCTGCGCCCATGGCCAGCAGACTCTCCGCTAGAAGCGCAGCCACATACGTGGTGCACCCACCCTCAGGGCTGTCCGTGTCGTCGAGGCCGATGTGAAGCAGCAAAACCTTCCGCTGGGAACCTTGTATCGTCTGGGTAAAAAGGTTGCTAAACAAAAGAATGGTGGATTTAGACGACGATCATCGTCAGAGTGGAGCGGACCTTGTCGAGGCGCCTTATCTTCCAGCTGATGATGTCCTTGAGCTCCTGCATGGTCTCGGTCTGGATGCGGGCGATGATGTCGTAGACGCCGTAGACCATGTGCGCCTCCTTCACCTCAGGGATCTCTTTCAGTCCCTTCAGTACCTCGCTCTCAGCACCTATCTCCGCATTAATTAGGACGAAAGCCGTTGCCAAAAGGGTTGCACCGAGATGAATTTAGTTTGTCAGCATTTAAAAGTTATCTGATAGGTGCGCGGAGATATTCGTGAGAGACGTTGCCCGCCCTCAAAATAGACGAAATCGAAGCAGAGGTGGACCTTATCCTCTTCGACCTCGATGGGACCCTGGTGGACGACAGGGACAGGTACAGGAGCTTAGCATCCGCCCGTCTTCGAGCCATCAGGGAGGCCGCCGGCAAGGAGGCGGCCCTGACCTGGGCCAAGCTCATGGGAGTGAACCCCGAAACCTTCGAGGTGGATATGGCCGGACCTCTCAGCAAGGCCCCCCGGAGGGAGGACATGGCCGTGGCGGCCGCTGCGCTTTACCAGCATGGTCACCCATGGCATAAGGCCCGGGAGCTGGTCCAGAAGGCCTATGATGAGGCAGACAGTGTGCAGGCACAGGGCTACACGCCTAAACTGTTCTCGGGGGCATATGAGGCTCTAAGTAAGCTGAGCCAAGCTGGTTTCAGGCTGGGTGTTGCCACCAACGGGGAGACCCGGATTACGTCAGGTGTTCTCAGGGACCTTAAGATCGACAGGTTCTTCGACGTCGTGGTTGGCGCCGACCTAGTGGTGGATGGTAAGCCGGCCCCCGACATGATACTGGAGGCCTGCAGCTTGCTGGACGTGGAGCCAGGTGCGGCGGCGTATGTGGGAGACCAGCCTACTGACGTTCAGGCTAGTCGCAGCGCCGGGTTGGCTTTGGTGGTCGGCGTAGGGGACCCTGGTTTGAGGGACGCGGGGGCCGACGTTGTGCTTAAATCGGTGGCTGAGATGACGTGAGTCTTTTAACTGGATACGCGGAGGTTGATCCATGGTTCTGGGCGAGTTCCTGACGGTGCGGGAGATGGTGGCCGTGGAGAAGAACGCGGCCTATCTGGGGGTGCCCACCCAGTTGCTCATGGAGAACGCGGGCCGATCCGTGGCCGATGAGGTGAGGAAGCGTTTCAAGCCGGGCTCAAGGGTGACAGTGATCTCGGGTCTCAGCGGCAACGGCGGCGACGGTTACGTGGCGGCCAGGCACCTGGCCGCGGCCGGGTATAAGGTTAAAGTGATCGTGCTAGGCGACCCAGCCCAAATAAGCCACCCCAACACCCGGGTCAGCTACGAGGCCCTCGCCAGGATGACCTCCAGCGTGGACATCTCGGTGGTAACTGACACCAGCCTCATCCCCAGCATCGATGCCGACGTCATCGTGGACGGCCTCATAGGCACCAGCATGAGGGGCGCCCTGAGGCCCCCCTTCCAGCAGATGGTGGAGGCCATCAACAAGGCCAAGGCCTACAGGGTAGCAATAGATATACCCACTGGGATGGAGGCCGACACAGGGGAAGCTCGCGGGGGCTGCGTCCAAGCAGACCTCACAGTCACATTCCACAAGCCCAAGGCGGGCTACGCGAAGAAGCCTCATGTTGGGGAGCTCGTCGTAGCCTCCATAGGTGTTCCCCCCGAGGCCGAGCAGTACATCGGCCCGGGTGACGTTTGGGCTGTCCAACCATTCAGGGACCCTGACGCCCACAAGGGCATGTTCGGGAGCCTCCTGGTGGTGGGCGGCAGCGAGACCTACAGTGGCGCCCCTGCTTTAACCGCGTTGGGGGCCTACGCCGCGGGCATCGACCTAGTATACGTCGCGGTCCCTGAGACGGCTGCGCCAGCCGTCATGGGCTTCAGCCCCAGCCTGATAACGGTGAAGCTCAAGGGCGACCACCTCATCGAGGAGAACCTGCACCAGATCGAGCCCTTCCTGGGGAAGGTGGACGCGGTGGCCGTAGGCCCTGGCCTAGGACAGAGCAAGGACACCGTGGAGGCGTACACGCTGCTCCACTCTATGGCCCAGTCAAAGGGGCTGCCCATGGTGGTGGACGCCGACGGCCTGAAGGCGTATCCCGTGAAGAGACCTGAGGTGAAGACGCCGACGGTGTTCACCCCTCACAGCCGCGAGTTCAAGATACTGACTGGAGTGGAGGCTGCTGGCGGCTTCAAGGAGAAAGGGATCGTGGTTCAGCGGGAGGCCGAGAAGCTAGGAGCAGTGATCCTCCTGAAGGGTAGGGTGGACGTGGTGAGCGACGGGCAGAGGACGAGGTATAACTGGACGGGGAACCCCGGGATGACGGTGGGCGGCACCGGCGACGTGCTCACGGGGCTCACAGGGGCTTACCTGGCTATGGGGGCATCAGCCTTCGACGCTGCATGCGCCGCGGCCTTCATCAATGGGGCCGCCGGTGACAGGGTTGCCGCCGAGAAGGGCTACCATCTGCTGCCTGAGGACCTGGTGGCCGAGATACCGTACGTCATAGAGGAGTGCCTAGGGTAGCAGGGGCTGGATGTTCCTGTCCAGCATCCCTGATATCTTATCCATGGGTATGTTGAGGTCCCTGTGGTGGGCGTAGCGGTTTAAGCCCATGAGCATCTCCACGTAGGGCCGCTGTCTTACGCCCGGGTAGTCGGTGCCAAACACCATCTTATCGATCACCCCCAGGTTTAACGCCACAAGCAGATCACGCCAGAGCATGTACTGGAAGCTGGGGTGGTTCACGTCGCCGTAGGGCCAGCTTATATCGCACCACACGTTCCTGTGCTTCCGCGCCACATAGAGAGTCTCCTCCACCCGGGGATAACCCAAGTGGGCGAGGACGATCCGAAGCTCCGGGAAACACTCGGCCACCACGTCGATCTGGGCTGGGTCGTTGTGCTTCATATAGTCATAGGGATTGGGCATCCCGGCATGATGAAACATGACAGGCATACTGATGCTTGAGGCAGCCTCGTATGCCTTGAAGGCGTGGCTGTTGTCCGGGGCGTACCCGTCGCTGCAGGGGTACAGCTTCAGGCCGAAGAGGCCCAGCTCGTGCCTCTGCCGGAGCACCTCCTCGGCTGAGCCGTGCTGGGTGGGGTTGACGTAGCCGAAGCCTATGAAGTGTTCCGGGTCCTGCATGACGAAGGCTGAGATCTGCTCAGGGCTGGTGCGCCTGTCGCTGAGGACCACGGCCTTGTCGATGCCTGCCTCTTGGAGGTCCGCCAGGAACTCCTCACGGCTCACTGAGATGACCGAGGGGTTCGCGGGGTCGCTGTACTCTGTGATGCTTATGTGACAGTGGTAGTCAACCCGGGGCAGCCCGGTCTTCTTTATTAGGTTCACTCGCTCAACCAGCGTGGTGTCCATGCCAGTCAAGTTGATCTCAATGAATTAGGCGTATGTGGGTTAAAGACTTGTCCTGATGCCAGATGATCGTGAAGTGCATCACGGGGAATCCTTGAACTGGGGGAGCAGGTCCCTGTGGGCCTCAAAGAGCTCCTTGAAGGCCTTCTCGGCTGCTCCAGTGTCGTGGACCACGGGGTCCGCAAGCATTGCCTGCTGAGCCAGGCCCAGGTCTCCGTGGACTCCGGCCTCCACGGCCAGGCTCTGGATCATGATCTGGATGTTGCAGAGGGCTGCCAGACCGCTTGGCATGTCTCCCACCTGGATGGGTTTAACGCCTCCCTTGTTGATGACGGCAGGCGTCTCCACTATGGCGCCCCTAAGCAGATTGTTGACCTGGCCCTCATTTGGTAGGTTGACTTGGAGCTCCACATGTTTACTGTTGCCCATGATCCCGGCGATGATGTGCATGGCCCGCTCGCCGGAGAGCCTGCCCTTGACATTGAGAGGCTCCTCGCCTCCGATGAGCTTGCTGATCCTCTGCCAGTTCAGTTCTCCTTCCCGCTCGCATCTGTCGATCCAGTTGAAGCCCCTGGTCTCAGGTGGACACACTTCCCAGGCGTAGGCCAGGTACTCACCCAGATGGTTGTCGTCTGTGCTGGGGTATAGGCCAAACTTGTCGTACATGGCTCTGCAAAGGGGCTGGAATCCCCTAGCCCCTGCCACTGCCTCAGCCAGCATGGGGTAGGCGTCGGTGCCGTCCTTGAGCCTCAGCTCCTTGTACCAGCTGAAGTGGTTGAGGCCGGCGGAGACGGCGTCTAGGAGGGCCGTGGGCACTCCCATCTTGGGGGCGAGGCGCTGGAGCTGGTGCTCCACCTCGTGGCAGAGACCCACCACCTTGATGTCCGTGTATCGGCTCACGGCTAGGCAGAGCCTTGGTACGGGGTTGGTATAGTTGAGGAGGAGGGCGTCGGGGCAGTGGTCCACCATGTCGTGGGCTATGTCCATGACGGGTGGTATGTTCCTCAGGGTGTGGAATAGGCCGCCGGGGCCGCCGTTCTCCCCTATGACCTGCTTGATGCCGTGCCTGTATGGTATCTCCCAGTCCAGCCTCCACCGCCTCATACGTTCCACGGCTATGCTCATGATGACATAGTCGGCGCCGTCGAGGGCCTCAGCTCGATCCACTGTGTGCTCGATCTCTAGGCCGGCACCCGTCTCCGCGTTCATCCTCTCGGCCAAGCCCGCCATGACCCCCAGTCTCTCCATGTCTATGTCGTGGAGAACCAGGTTTGAGCCCCTGAGGGTGGGGATGTTGACAGCGTCCAGAACCGAGTTATACCCGAATACGCTGCTCCCGGCCCCCACTAGGACAATCCGCGCCATGGGTGGTTTTGGTTACACCAGCGTTTAACGGTTTCACAGGTTGACGGCGATCATGTATAGGCCCGCCGCCACCAGCACCAGGGCGCTCACCTTCTTGACGTGGGGAAGCGTGCTCATGAAGCGCTCAAGGATGATCTGGTTCGAGTAAGCGACCGCGAAGGTGAGGGGAACGATCATGGCGGCTGCGCCCAGTCCGTACGCTAGGAAGTTTGTTAGTATGCCGGTCATGCCTCCTGAGCCCGCTGACTGGAGAACCATAAGAATGAAAATGGGGAGGCTGCAGGACATGGAGGCTGCGCCGTACCCTGCGCCGTAGAGGAGGAGCCCCCTGTAGCCGACGGATCGCGTGGCCGTAGAGCTGAGGACAGGCACTTTGCTTAACACATCGCTAAACGCCGTGGCGAGCCCCATGACAACCAGGAAAGCTCCGATGAAGGGTGTGATAGCAGACACTCTCTCAGCTAGGCGGCTGACGCCCAGTGAGGGCAGTACACCTATGATTAGGTACACCGACGTGAACCCAGCCGCTGTGGTTAGGGCGAACCCAAGGTAGGTTAGGGGGCTGCGTCTGCCTTGACCCAGGTTCATGTAGTAGGCTACGTAGCTGGGCAGCATGGGTAGAGAGCAGGGGGCTAGGGTGGCCAGGAACCCGGCGGTGAAGGATAGGCTCAGGCTGGTGATGTCCACGCATAGTCACCCATTGTCCTTGATGAGTTGCTCGAGTTGGATGAGGGATGTGTAGTAGCCTCTGTACCTTATGACGCCTTCCTTGTCCACGAGGATTATGAGGGGTATCGCAGTCACCTTATAATGCTGGGCCAACTCAGGGGAGCTCGCCAGTGGCCAGTTCATTCCCTCCCGCTCCTTGAACTTCTGGAGGAATGTAGCGTTGTAGTCGGGGTCCACATTAATGGAGATAATCATAACGCCGGGTGTGCCCTCCACATCTCTGAGTATCTTTGTCTGTTCCTTGCAGGGGTTACACCAAGGTGCCATGAAGTCTATTATGAAGATGTCTCCAAGGTAGTCACTGAGTTTTATGGTTTCTCCGTCTAGGCCGGTGAGTACTAAGTCCCTAGCCCTATACCCGGCAGTTACGCCGATGGGTGCGTTCTCTGCTGCCTCTGGGGGCGCCCGGTCATGCGCCCAGAAAAGGTAGGCAGCAGACGCTATTACGATGACCATTATCGATGGGATGATGTACCTTTTAACGGCTCTGTCCATTCCTTGGGTATCCGCGGAGTTAAGGTTAAAAAAGGTGTTGAAAGGTGCCTACCTTGCGTGAGACACTTGGATTTCTACCTTCTCTCGGCTGCTCCCGCCAGGTAGATGCTGGCGCGGATGGCGTTCAAAGCCGTCCTGTAGTCCTTGAAGCTGCCCCTCATGGTGCGGCCGTCCACCCTCTCGAAGCTGGGCATGAGAGACACCACGTCGCACATGGTCTCGGAGCCGTACCTGATCTTGGCCTCCAATGGCTCCTTGACTCTCCTGGGCTCAGGGTAGCCGGAGCTCAGGGCCTCCTGGACCTTGGCCGTGATGAGCCTGCCGCTCTCCTCCGGGTGTAGGCACCTTGCGCTGTACCTGCCAACGGCCCACTTGACGGTGGCTGTTGTGATGCCCGGTACGAATGCCTCCGCCTCCTGGGTGGCAGCGTAGTCTCCTGCGAGGAACACTGATGGGACTCCGTGGGTGCCCGCTAGGGCCGAGTTGAGTCCGAACTCCCCTGTCTCCCTGCCGTTGATCCAGATGGCGTCCACGGCTGAGCCGCTGATGGTGTGGCACATGATGCCCAGGGGCGTGTTCCTCATGCTGTGGTAGCCCACGTAGAGGGCCGCGTCGAAGTTGTCGTCGATGCCCTCCATCATGCTCCAGGGCTTGGGGGAGCCCCTCACCAGGATGGCCTTGGGGTCCACATCCTCGGGCCGCAGGTTCCTCATGCTGCCGTGAGCGTCGGAGACCACTATCTCGTCTGCCCCCGAGTCCTTGGCGCCCTTAATGGCTGCGTTGAGGTCCCCCACCATGAGCTTTCTGGCGAAGCTATACTCGCTGCTGTTGCGGTCCACCTCGCTCCAGTCAACTATGCTACTGATGCCCTCCATGTCAATAGAGATGAATACACGCATGTCTGAATACCTCCAACAAGCTATCGTGTTCCTCAAAGCTAAAACAGTTATCTGTATTTTTTGGCTAAACATCACAATTACTATTAATGCAATTTTGGGAAATGGTAAGTAAAAACAAGTTATCCGATAACTCATTTACGTGTCTTGATGGGCCAGCAAAACACAACAATCCTTGAGCCCTCCGACCCATCCGGAAACCCCGAGACCCGCATCACGCAGCCCACGCCGGATACGAAAGGCCAACGAGAAGGGGGTGAGGGCTCACCAACACATGGAACAGAGTTCTGTCTCAGAAATCCGTATCCTCTTTAAATTCTCGACTCGGAGTTTGAGCTAACGCATATACACTGAGGTGAGGTCACTGTCCACTTCTCTTGGCATAAACGAAGGCGAATATCAGAGCACTGCCCCAGCCAAGAATAAGCAGACCCCCATAAACCCCGAGGAGGACTTCTTCCTACAGCAGCTGAAGGATCAGGGCATCAGGGACATCCAACCAAGGTTCACACCCCAGGGCATAGAGTTCGAAGCATTAGCCTATATGCAGACTTACTACGAGCCCACGGAGATGATAAAGCTCCTTGAGAGCCTCACAGATAAGGGCGTCCTCGAGAAAATCAACTACGGCACCGTAGGCCTCTGCCCGGGGTGCAGCAGCCCAGTATTCATGCTCACTCTCGCCTGCCCCAGGTGCGGTTCCCTCAAGGTGAGCAAGAAGGAGCTGGTTAAACACGTTGAATGTGGCCACTCAGGGTATAGCGACGAGTTCGTCGAGGGCATCCACTACGTTTGCCCCAACTGCGGCGCCCAAGCCAAGATAAGCGAAGATAGCGAGGAGAGTGGAGAGCAGTTCAAGGTCAGCGACTCCCTCTACGAGTGCGAGGACTGCAGATCCATCAGCGCCAAGGCGCTCACCAGCTTCAACTGCATCAAGTGTAAAACCCGGTTCTCGTCCAAGGACATCAGGTACGAGAACCCCTGTGGATACAGGTTAGTTGAGCCTCATGTAGTTTCACCGGAACGCACTCAGGAGCAGCCTCAGAGTCAGGTTGAAGAAGAGCCTCTGGATGAGCCAGCGCAGCAGATTGCCCTTGAGGAACCAGAACAAGTTGAGGAACTCGAGGCCAAGTTATCCGGGGCCGAAGAGACTGAGCAGATTGACGTGATCGAGGAGCCGGAGGAACCTGAAGCACTCGACGCGCTGCCGCCGGAGCTCGAGGAGATCATCGCGGTAGAGAAGCAAGAGACACCCATCGACATCGATGAGCCTGCAGAAGAAGAGTTAGCGGAGGAGCCCCCAGAGGAGTTTGAGCAACCTAAGGGGGCTGAGAAGCGTGGGTTCCTGGGCAGAATACTTTCAAGAAAGGAGGAGCCCCAGCCCGCAAAGCCTGTAAAGCCTATCAAGGTTGAGAAGGAGGTAGTGAAACGAAGCGACGCCACCATACTCCTCATAGAGCAGGACCAGTATAGGGCGGACAGGATCATAAAGAGCCTGGAGAGGACGAGGCTCCAGAGCATAGAGGTGAAGCACGCCCCAAGCGGCAGACTGGGGCTGAGGGAGCTGAGGCAGCCCTACGACGCCGTGATACTTGACATGAGCCTCAGCGAC
>DATKWY010000060.1:0-7799 GCA_035529295.1 Candidatus Desulfaltia sp.
CGCCGGGATTTGAACCCGGGATCTCGGACTCGAGAGGCCCGCATCCTTGGCCGGACTAGACGACGGGAGCACGCGCACATACAAAGCGCACCACAAATAAAAATATTGATGCTTAGACGTCACCCCTCAGCCCAAGTATCCTAGCCACATTGGCGCCACTCAAGACATCACTCGAAAGATGATACTTCACGCGTTACATGATGCTGGCCCTGATGAGCCTAATGATCTTCATTGGGCTCCTCGCAATCAGACCGGCCACGGTCCCCGCCACGTTGAAGCCGTTGGTCAGGGATATAATGTCCTCGTTGGTTACTACCTGAGCCAGAATGTTCAGGTCCTCGTCGCTGAATTTGTCCAGCATCAACAGCACCCTGCCGCTGTCCTTGATGCGCTTACCCCAGTACCTGTCAAACTCCTCCTTGTAGGCGCTCAGTCTCATGGCCGAGACGTCGCCGGCCTTCACCGCCTCAGCGGCCACCCTGCCCGCCATCTTACCTGCCTCGATGCCGCTGTGGATGCCTGCCCCCGTCATGGGTATGAGCTGGCCCGCGGCGTCCCCCACCAGCATCAGTCCGTCGTCCACGATCTTGTCCAGCTGACCCGACACGGGGCAGATGCCCCCGTTCGTCTTCAGTATCTTGGCGTCCATGAACCTGGGGTCAGACGCAACCCAGTCCTTCAGGTACTCCGCGGCGGGCTTGGTATGCTTGACGCGGACGCCCAGCCCCACGTTGGCCACCTCGCGGCTCTTGGGGAACACCCACGCGTATCCGCCTGGGGCGAACCGCTCCCCTATCCAGAACTCGTTGACGGAGGAGTTCTCCAGGTCGAGGCCGCCCAAGACGTACTGGGCGCAGCTAACATAGTCAGGGAAGTACCGCTCAAGGCCCGCCGACCTACGTATGATGCTCCAGTGGCCGTCGGCCCCAATGACGACCTTGGCCTGCACCTCCACGGGCTCGCCCCTGTTGACGGCCATGACGCCCACCACCTTTCCCCCCTTCTTGATGACTCCTGTTGCCCGGGTCTCAACAATCAGCCTGGCCCCAGCCTTGACGGCGTTATCCGCCAGAGCCTTATCGAAGACCTCCCGGTTGAGGGCGTACCCTGTCCAGTCGTTGCTTGTCAAGTCCACGAACCCGCCGTCCGGCGCGAATACCCTGACCTTGCTGACCTGCTGAGAAACATAGGGCGGGACAGCCTCAAGGCCGCTGTCCCTGATGCCCTCCATGCTAAGCCCCTCGGCGCAGTACACGGGCGTCCCCGCCACAGGGTGCTCCTCAAGAATAACCACGTCGACGCCGCCCTCAGCCACGGCCCTGGCAGCCATGCTTCCAGCGGGGCCGGCACCTACCACAACGACGTCGCATTGAAGCTTCTGCATTTTAAGCCAAACAGAAGCCCGCGCCCGTATATATTATCCTATCGTTCAAGAACCTTCTTGGCCGCTATCTCGATGTCGCGAGCCTTAACGGTCTTGCGTCCGGCGTGCTTGGCATAATCTATGGCCTCTCTGGCCACCTTGACGCCTATCTCCTCGAGGGCAGAGCCCAGAGCCACGGCGCTCTCCTCGCTCACCCTGTCGGCCCCGGCTCTCTTAATCAACTTGTGCATGGGCGCTACCTTAATTTCCTCAGACATCACGTTCCCTTCTATTTCCTCTTTTCCTTTCGATAAATATTTAATACTTCCGCACCTTTCGGCTAAGAAGGCTAAATTATTGCTTTTTTTATTTTTTAACTCTATAACCTCAAGCTGAAACCCTGACAGCCTGCGGAACAACATACGTTGACCAGGGATTTAAGGCATGCCTCATCCGGGTTACATCAGGCTTATTATAAAATAGGGTCCCCGACCACCATGGATGGCTGCCCGGGACCAGTGCCACGAGGCAAGAAAGCTCGTCTACGCGTCCATGTTCGTCTACGTCATCGTCCTCTCAGCCTACACGTTGATGAAGCACGCCTGCTTCAAAACATATGCCTGGGACTTGGGAATATACGGCCAGGCCTTCTGGAACACAGTCAACGTCGGCGGAGTCTTCACCTACAACTGCGAGAGGCACCTAGTGGAGTCGGGCAGCTTCTTCGGCGTCCATTTTAGCCCAGCCCTGTTCCTGCTTCTCCCCCTCTACACCCTCAGGCAGAACGTCACAACCCTCCTGGTGGCCCAGACCCTGGCCCTGGGGCTCTCAGCCTACCCCGTCTACCTGCTGGCACGGGAGTGCCTTGGAGACAGGCTGGGGGCGGCCCTCGCGGCGGCGTACCTGCTTAGCCCAGCCCTGCACGGGGTCAACTGCTACGATTTCCACGTGCAGGCCCTCCTGCCTCTCCCACTGAACTACCTCATGCTATACACGCGGAGAGGCCAGTGGGTGAAAGCCGCGGCCTCCGCGGTCCTGAGCCTCTCCGTCATGGAGCAGGCCTCATACATCGTCCTCGCCTTCACCCTAGGCGTCCTCATGTCAGGAGTCTTGGGTGGGGCCATCACAGGGGGAAAGGTGAGGCCCAGGACACTCGCAGCCTTCACCCTGTCCCTGATCGTCATCACTCTGCTTTGGAGGCAAGGAGCCTACCAGGTCATCCACCACTACAACCCCAACGTCTCCCCCTACCTCAAGGCTGGGAGACACTTCACCGTCCTAGGGGCCCAGGAGCCCTCAGCCATACCCGGCCAAGCCCTCACCCACCCGCGGAGAGCAGTGGAGGCCCTGCTCTACGACCTGGACGATAAGGCCGCCTACCTCGCGTCCACCCTGCTCCCCCACCTCTTCCTACCCCTCACCCAGCCCCTACTACTCATCTCCGCCGCACCCTGGGTGGCCGTCGCCCTCCTATCCAACTACCCCCCCTACTACACTCCCGGCTTCCAGTACGCCTGCTACCTGATCCCCTTCACCCAGGCCGCGGCCACCCTCGCCCTAAGCAAGGTGAGGCCCAGGGCCAGGAGGCAGCTGACGGCCGCAACCCTAGCAGTAGCAGCCCTGTCCGCGTTCACCCTGAGCCCCCTCAGCCCAGCCACAGACGGCCTGAACCTTAGCCCCGCCTACAGGAAACCCCGCGGCGGCCCAGAGACCAGGGCCCTCAGAGCGGCCCTGAAGCTGGTCCCCCCCGGCGCCTCCATACTAACCCAGGACGACGTATTCCCCCACGTCTGCGGCCGCAGAGACGCCTACGTCATCCCCCCCGACACCAGACCCGACAACACGACCTGGGCCAGGGCGTGGGGCCAGATAGAGAGCCTGCGAGCCGAGTACGTGCTGGTGAACCTGACCACGGACCCCCTGGGCACCGCCGAGGAGACGGTCCGCCTCCTGGAGCAGACCGGGCTCTACGAGGTGGCCATGACCCAGGGCGGAGTCCGGCTGTACAGGCTTCGGGCGACTCTGGAGCCCTAACTAGGCAATTGACAGGATGGCGTCCTTACCAGCGACCCATAATCTGCCAATCAGGGCCTCTCAGGAAAGTAGCCGTACTGGACCAGGTCCTCCCCCAGGTACTCCCCCCGCAGGTAGGCCTCCAACGTGAACCCCAGAGCCTCACACACCCTACGCATCCCCGTGTTCCAGGGCCGCGTCCCCAGCTTCAGCTTCCCCCAACTGTTGGCCTCGAGGAGGTCGACGGCGTACCCTACAAGCGTCCTCCCTATCCCCCTGTTCCTGTGGCTAGCCTCCACGGCCACCAGGTGCACCTGGGCGGGCGCCTCCACCGTCGCATCCGTCAACAACATGAATCCAGCCACTTCGTCTCCCTCCTCGGCCACCACCAACCTTACCCCCGGCCTATCACCCCGCCGCGTGAAGTACTCCTCGGTGAACGCGGACATACCTCTCTGAACCTCGTCAGCGAACGCCTCGCCAGCTATCTCCGCGAGCCGCAGCGCGTCCCCAGGCATGAAACCCCTGATCTTAGGCAAAGCTGACACTTGAATCTGAGGCCGTTTCACGGCGTTTAACTACTTTGGTGGCCTGGGGAGCCGAGAAACCTTAGCCGGGCTTCATTACATTTAAGCCTTGGCTGGGTGCATTTGTTTGAGAGGATGCGTCATGGGTGGAAGCCTGAGCCTGAGGGGTGTCTCCAAGGACTTTAACGGTTTCAAACTCGACAACGTAAACCTGGAGCTGGACCCCGGGGAGTACTTCGTCCTGGTAGGTCCCACAGGCAGCGGCAAGACCCTCCTCCTGGAGACCATCAACGGGTTCCACCAGGTGGGCTCGGGCAGCATCCTGTTCAGCGGCGAGGACATCACCGGCCTCCCCCCCAGCAAGCGCAGCGTGGGCTACGTCCCTCAGACCCCAAACCTCGACCCCGGCCTGAGCCTCCGGGAGAACCTGGAGTACACCATAAAGCTGAGGAAGCTGCCGGGGGACTGGAGCCGCGAGATCCAGGGAGTGATAGAGATGATGAAGCTCACCTCCTACGCGGACAGGCCCACAATGAACCTGAGCGGGGGCGAGAAGCGGAAGGCCGCCCTGGCCCGCGCCATCATCCTCAGGCCCCAGCTGCTGCTCCTGGACGAGCCTCTCAGCAGCCTGGACGTCACCAGCAAGGCCAGCCTCCTGGAGGAGATCGGCATGATCCACAGGTACCTGGGGTGCACCGTCATCCACGTCACCCACGACCAGCAGGAGGCCCTGGGGATGGCCGACAAGCTGGGGGTGATGCGCCGCGGCACCATAGTGGCATGCGGGTCCGTGGAGCATGTCTACGAGGACCCCAGGGACGAGTACGTGGCCAGGTTCCTGGGGTTCCAGAACATCTACGACGCGGAGCTATCGGAGACCGGCCGCAGAGTGACCAAGATGAGGCTCGGCGGCATCGTCCTGAGGGCAGCCAAGGCGCCCTCCGAGGGCCAGACGAAGATAGGCATCCACGGCGACGATGTCATCGTGAGCAAGAGGACGCCTGTGTCAACTAGGGACAACGTGTTCAAGGGCACAGTCCAGGGCATCGTCAACATTGGGCCCAGCGTCACTCTGACCATCGACATGGGGGTGAGGCTGGCCATAGACCTCAGCAGGCGCAGGTTCCTGGAGCAGGGCATTGGCCGTGGAGACATGGTGTGGGTCCAGTTCCCCCCTGAAGCTGTAAAGCAGATCACAGTTTAGTCATATCGAATCTTCAGGAAACACTAATATCGACACACTTTCCACTCTTAAGGCGTGAAAGAGTGGAGATGTAAGGCGTGCGGCGCCACATACACGCCGGACTCGCCAAACTTTTCGTGCCCTGAATGCGGGAGCGGAAACACTATCCCAAAGGACTACGCGCCGCCGGAGCCCCCCAAGAGCGTCGAGGTAAGGGATGAGCCGGAGAAGCAGTGCCCAGAGTGCGGCACACTCATGCGCTGCGGCTACATCGTGGAGGCCAACTCGCCTTTCACGTTGACCACTATAGGGGAGGGTGTGTACTGGAGCCCCGGCGAGGGAGGCATGCTAGGGGAGAGGGTGTCGCTCAAGGCCTACGCCTGCCCCGGGTGCGGCAAGATCGAGTTCTATGCGCGTAGGCTCCAGCAGGAGCGGGCGGTGATTGAAAGCGCCCCGCACAACTGCAAATAGGTGCCCGAACCTCACAGCCTAGTCAACGCCGTCTCTATCCTGTCCAGCGCCTCCGCCAGTATCTCTTTGCCTGTGCAGAAAACCAGCCTGACGTGGCCTTCGCCTCCAGCTCCGAAATAGCTAAAAGCCTCTCCGTGACCAGGCACCATCGCCACCTTAGCCTCCTCCAGCAGGTATTTGGTCATCTCCTCGCTGGACAGCTCATAGGATGAGACGTCAGGGAAAAGCGCATAGGTGCCCTCGGGCTTGTGGACGGTTACCCCGGGTATATCTCTGAGCCTGGAGTAGGCGTAGTCTCTCATCATGGTTAGGTGCCTCAGGAACCCCTCCACCCAGGGCCAGGCCTCCTCCAGGGCGGCGGTCCCAGCTTCCAGGCTCACAGTGTTCACCGGGTAGAAGTAGCCAGGCGCTGCAGCCCTGACTCTCTCCATGAGCTCAGGGCTCTGGGCCACCATGTAGCCCAGCTGGAGCCCGGCCAGGCCGTAGGTCTTGCTGAACCCGTAGAGGCTCACCGTCCTCTCAGCGGCTCCCCGTAAGGTGGTAGTGGCCACGTGCTTCCGGCCGTCGTAGACTATGTCACTCCATATCTCGTCGCTCATGATGACCAGGTCGTGGTCCACGGCCAGGTCTACCATGGTTTGCAGTTCGTCCCTGGTCAGCACTCGGCCCAGGGGGTTATGGGGGTTGCACACGCAGAGCATCCTGGTCCTGGAGGTCACCAGCTCCTTGAGGCCCTCTAGGTCGAAGCTCCGCGTCTCCCTGTCCACGACGCTGTACACTCTGCGGCCCCCCGCGGCGTCCACGCTTCGGCCGAAGAGGAAGTCCACGGGGTCGAAGAGGATGGCCTCGTCCCCTGGCTCCAGAAAGGCCTTGGCCGTGATCATCATGGCTTGGGCGACACCCGACACAGCGTGGATTTGGTCAGGTGAACATGTGTAGCCTTTGTGCTCGGTGACAAACGCCGCCGCCGCCTCCTTGAACCGTGGGCCGCCTCCGTCGGCCCCGTAGCTGAAGACGCCGTCCTCGGCTACCCTCCTTATGGCCTCTCTTATGGGTTGGGCGGCCCTGAAGTCAGGGTCCGCCGCGGTGAGGGGGATGATGTCCTCGGGCAGCTTGGCCCACCTGTTCTGGGCGTACCGTCTGAGGAGGTCCAGGTGGACCTCGGCGCTGAAACCGTCCATATGTAGACATCAGTTATAGCCTATAACGGCTTTACCATTCCTGTGCCTGAGCCGCAGACGAGTAAACCGGAGTACGCGCCCTTCCTCCTGGCTTCTCTGAGACGCCTGGGCGAGGCCACTAGGGACGCCGTACTTGATCACACACGTGAGCTCATGGAGGGTAGACTGCACCAGACTGACTATGCCCTCCTGCACGGCGGGAAGGCCCCAAGGTGGATGAACCAGGCCGACCACATGCTGGACGGGCTGGTAGAGGAAGGGTTCGTAGAAAAAAAAGGTGCAAAGATGAGGTTAACCAAGAAGGGACGAGCCTATCTTGAAGGCAGCACTAAAGATACATAAAAAGGGGCTCTCCCTCCGCTAACGGTCATCTAGCGATGGAAAAGTCTGTAGGCTAGTGAGTCTGCTCCCCGGCTCTCTTCACCCAGTCCTCCACTGTGCCCAGGGGCGGAGGCCTCTTCACTATCTGCTGATCTTCGTTGACCTCTATGAGTTTCTCGAAAAGCTCCTCTGCGTCCCACTTGGCCAGGGCCGGAAGGGTCTCCACACCGGCCGCCTTGAGAAGTGCTCTGTATTTTTCGCCTATGCCGCTCAGGTTCTCCAGACCTTCCTCGGCCGCCTCTTTGGCTGGGGCCTCTGCGACCACTGGCTCAGGTTTTAAGTCATGCTTGGTTTCTGCCTTTGGCTCAGGTTGAGGCTCAGGTTTCTCGGTCTCTATCTGGGCCTCGTAGTCCCTCACCTTGACCACGTTGGGCTCCTTCTTGGCCTTCGGCTCAGCTTCTGTCTGCCTCTTGCCGTGGTCCTTATACATGAAATAAAGTAGGGCTGCTAACAGGACAGCAAATCCTATCAAAACTATCGTCGGATCCATCTCTCTTCATCACTCGCTCCTTGGAATCTGCAGGTTTAGGGGCTAATGCCCCTGTACCATTTCGTGAGCACGGAGCCCCCTATTTCTGGGTTTTGATACATTTTTAAGGCGTGAGAGTAACTAGGCTTGGGACAACCCGTCCCGTGAATGTGTATGGAGCGTATGTACCGTTGGGGCAACCACGGCAGTG
>DATKWY010000061.1:0-5610 GCA_035529295.1 Candidatus Desulfaltia sp.
GAGCCAAGGGCGTGGAGGTGAGCGGCGTGGGGGGGACCAGCTGGTCAGCCGTGGAGTACCACATAGCCAGAGAGGTGGGCAAGAAGGACCAAGAGTACCTGGGCCGAGCCCTGTGGAACTGGGGCATCCCCACCGCCGTCAGCGTCGCTGAAATCAGTAGTAGAACAAGCCTAACCGTCATAGCCTCAGGGGGCATCAGGACCGGCGCAGAGATAGCCAAGTCCATCAGCCTTGGCGCCGACGCCGCGGGAATCGCTAAACCGTTCCTGGAGAAGGCCGTGGAGGGCTACGACGCCCTCAGCCAGCACATGGACCACATCATCCAGGAGCTGAAAGTGGTCATGTTCCTAGTGGGGGCCCGGAACCTGGAGGAGCTGAAACATGTACCAGTTCTCATCCTGGGCCGGACAGCCGAGTGGCTCAGGCTCCGAGGCATCAACGTCGAAGACTACGCCAGAAGATAAACAAACTTTTATCAACCCTGTCATCGGTCTTTCAGTGAAACGGGGATCAGTTTGCAGTGGGAGCAGGAGATCAAGAGGCAGCTGGCGGAGAACGCCAAGGCCATAGACAGGTTCATCTACGACGAGGTCCAGGGAAGCAGACCCGAGGTCCTCTACGAGGCCTCCAGGCACCTCATCAAGGCCGGCGGTAAACGCCTCAGGCCCTACCTTACAGTGAAGGCCTGTGAGGCCGTCGGAGGAAGCCCCGAGGACGCCGTACCCTACGCGGCCGCCCTCGAGATACTTCACAACTTCACCCTGGTCCACGACGACGTCATGGACCACGACGCCTTCAGGCGAGGCCACCCCACCGTCCACAAAGAGTACGGCGTACCCATGGCCATTCTAGCAGGAGACCTCCTGTTCGCAAAGGTCTACGACATCATTGTCAAACACGCCCCTAGCGGAGTCCGCCCCACCGACGTAGTGAGGTGCATCATGAAGACCACGGACGCCACACTCACCCTCTGCCAGGGCCAGGCCCTGGACATGATCTTTCCCGGCGCCGAGGACATCTCTGAGGACGACTACATCTTCATGGTGGGCGCCAAGACCAGCGCCCTCTTCAAGGCCTGCGCCGAGGTGGGCGCGATAGCGGGAGGAGCCTCAGACGAGCATGTGGAGGCCCTGGGTAGGTTCGCGTGGGACGCGGGGATCGCTTTCCAGATAGTGGATGACATCCTGGGGCTGACCGCCGACGAGAAGACGCTGGGGAAACCCGTTGGCAGCGACGTGCGGGAGGGAAAGAAGACCCTCATCGTGATACACGCCCTCCGCCACGCGAACAAGAAGCAAAGGGAGATGCTTCTGAACGCCCTAGGGAAAGAGGAGGCCAGCGAAAAGGCCGTCAAGGAAGCTGTGGAAGCACTTCACGCCTCGGGCTCCATAATCTACGCCAAGGATAAAGCCATGGAGTACGAGAACCGCGCCCTCAAACAACTTGACAGGCTACCCGACTCCGAGGCCAGGCGCCACCTAAGAGCCCTCGTGGAGTATTTCGTCCACAGGGAGTACTAGGGAAACGAATAAATGACCTCCCCCTCTTCATTTCACGGGACGAGAAGTGTCCACGAGCAACGACGATATTAAGACCGCAGCCACCAAGTACGCGGCCCTCAACGCCTCACAGTTCGATGGAAAAGCCCAGCCGGGCTCAGTCATCGGCAAGATGATGGCCGAGTACCCCGACCTCAAGCAGAGGGTCAAGGAGGTTATGCCCCTCATCCAGCAGGCCATAAAGGATGTTAACTTGTGGACGCAGGAGCAGCAGCAGGCCTTCATAGAGGACAACTACCCGGAGCTTCTGGAGCGCAAGAAAGTGGAGGAAGAGGAGAAGAAGCTGCCGCCCCTAGAGAACGTTGACCAGTGGCCCATGGTGAAGACCAGGTTCGCCCCCAACCCCGACGGCGCCCTCCACCTGGGCTCAGCAGAGCCCATAATCTTCTGCGTCGAGTACGCCAAGATGTACGGCGGCCACTTCATCCTAAGGTACGAGGACACCAGCGCCGAAGTGAAGCCCCCCATCCCCGAGATGTACGACGCCATCGTCGAGGACCTGCTGTGGCTGGGCGTCAAGATAGACGAGAAGTACGTCCAGAGCGAGAGACTGGAGATCTACTACGAGTACGCCGAGAAGCTCCTGGCCATGGGTCAAGCCTATATATGCACGTGCGAGGTCGAGACATACAAGAAACTGTACATGGCGTCAAAGCCCTGCCCCTGCAGGGATCTACCACCAGACGAGCAGCTCCGGCGCTGGAGGATGATGCTGGACGGCGGCTACCAGAAAGGCGACGCAGTGGTCAGAGTCAAGACCGACCTGGACCACCCCAACCCTGCCGTCAGGGACTGGCCCGCCCTCCGCATAAGCGAGAAGCCCCACCCCCTGCAAGGATCAAAGTACCGTGTTTGGCCTCTCTATAACTTCAGCTGCGGCCTCGACGATCACCTCATGGGCGTCAGCCACATCATCCGTGGCAAGGAGCATGACGTGAACTCTATCCGCCAGCAGTGGCTCCAGAGGCACTTCGGTTGGAGGAGCCCGGAGGTCATCAACGTGGGCCGCCTCGGTCTAGAGGTGGGCATCCTCAGCAAGTCCAAGATGAGGCGCGGCATAGAGGACGGCACCTACGCGGGGTGGGACGACCCCCGGCTGGGGACCCTGAGGGCCTTGAGAAGAAGAGGACTGCAGCCCGAGGCCATAAGAGTCATAATGATACATGTGGGCCCCAAACCCGTGAACGTGACCATCAGCTGGGACAACATAGCGGCCGAGAACAGGAAGCTCATAGAGCCCACAGCGGACAGGTTCTTCTTCGTCAAGGACCCCGTCGAGGTGAAGGTGGCCGGAGTCCCCAAGCAGCACATAGCCAAGCTTCCACTCCACCCGGATCACCCCGAGAGAGGAACACGAGACTATGCCATATCGCCTGTGGACGGCGGATTCAGCTTTATGATCTCAGGGGACGACATTGAGAAGATGCCCACAGGAGGTTTAGTTCGCCTCATGGGCGCCATGAACGTCGAGGTTGTGTCAGTCTCCGGCGAATTGGTCGAGGCAAAGTACCACTCCAGGGATTACCAGGTGGCCAGGGGGGCTGACGCGCCCTTCATCCACTGGCTGCCGAAGGGCACAGGAGCTGAAGGAAAGGTTATTATGCCTGACGCATCCGTCGCACGGGGCCTGGTGGAGGAGAGGTGCCTAAAGCTTGCGGCTGACGAGATGATCCAGTTTGAGCGTTTCGGTTTCTGCCGCGTGGATTCGGCTGATCCCTTCGTCGCCTACTACTCTCACAAGTAGATTTACGCATTTTTGTTAACAGGCGGAACGTTTAAGAAGGAACGAGATTGTATGGGTATGTACCTTGAGGGAAATGATATGTCAAGAAACGTAGATCCTTCGAAGCCCTTCTACGTAAGGTTCGAAGTACCGAAAGAGGTCGCGAACGCGGCTTACGAAGCACTCAAGACAGCATCAGAGACAGGAAAGATCAGGAAAGGCACCAACGAGGCAACTAAAAGCATCGAGAGGGGCAAAGCCAAGCTCGTGCTCATAGCTGAGAACGTTCAGCCGCCGGAGATCGTGGCCCACCTGCCGCTCCTATGTGAGGAGAGGAAGGCGCCGTACGTCTACGTTCCGGACAAGAACAAGATCGGTGAGGCCCTTGGGATCACTGTGAGCTCAGCCGCCGCAGCCATCGAGGATTGCGGCGAAGCCGAGAACCTTGTCGCCGAGATCGTGAAGAAACTTCAGGAACTAGTGAAGTAGCATGAGCCAAGATTCTGACTTACTTACACCCGCCACAGTCATCCAGATCCTTGGAAGGACAGGGCTAACAGGCGAGGTTATGCAGGTAAGGGTCAGGATTGAGGAAGGCAGAGACAAGGGGCGCATCATCACCCGCAACGTCAAGGGTCCAGTGAGGATCGATGACATACTGCTTCTGCGCGAAACAGAGCGCGAGGCCAGGAAGATCCGGTAGGTGAACCATGATGCCCCAGATCTATAAGTGCAGCTTCTGCGGAAAGGAGATAGCCCCAGGCACAGGGATGGGGTTCGTCAGGAGAGACGGAAAAGTCCTAAGGTTCTGCACAGCAAAGTGCAGAAAGAGCACACTTAACATGCGCCGTGATCCACGGAAGTTCAAGTGGACTGAGGCCTGGAAGCTCAAGCAGCGATAGTCCTGTTTCAGCAATCCATTTATATTCTTTTACTTTATTCAAAAAGGAATAAACATTTTATTGGATAATTTTTTCTAGAATTTAGTTACAGGTGAGGATAACGCATATATCCCTACAGATCCAGTATCATCTGGGAGTAACTTGTCAATAAGTATCCCGCCGGAGCTTCAAAAGTTTGTGGTCCTCACACAGTCGGGGGACTACATCGACCGGTTCAAGTGCCCTGTACCAGGGTGCGACTACACCACGCGCCTCGGCCCAGGCGCCCTCAGGATGCACATGATCCTCAAGGCTGACCCCAACGTGCCCACAAGGTACGACGCGCAGCACGAGGAGTACTTTAAACAGAACATTGTTCTTGACAATGAGCAGGTCAAGATACTTGGGGACTATCCCCGGAAGGAACTAGGAACGTAACCGGTGAGACATCACCCCTTTTTTTAACCGTTAAACCCTTATCGTCGCTCGCCTATCCCTTGCACATGCACCAGGAGACCCTAGTAATTCTCAAGCCAGACGCCTTGGAACGTAACCTGATCGGGACGATAATAAAGTACTATGAGGACGCCTGCCTCCGGGTTCTAGACATGAAATACTATGGAAGGATCGATGAGGGCCTTCTGAGGGAGCATTACCCGGACACGATGGCTCTCTCGGTCGGCCTCAAGGCCCAGAGGGCTGTGCCCACCATCAAGGACCCTGAAGCCCACGGCGTAAAGGTCTTGAAGAGCCTCCGGAAATACTTCAGCCGAGGCCCCGTCCTGGCCATTAAGATAGGCGGCGAGGACGCTATAGGTGAGGTGCGGAGGGTGACCGGGTACACTGACCCAGCTACCGCCGAGAAGGAGACGATAAGAGGCGACCTCGGATTAGACAGCATAGAGAAGAGCACCGAGGAGGGTCGAGCCGTGGAGAATCTGGTCCACGCCTCAGGCAACCATGAGGAGGCCGAGGCCGAGCTCAGGCTCTGGCTACCCTAGCGCTCCACTTTTCCTGTGATAAAGTCCTCGACCCACTGGTGGGCTTGGTCGTCCGGGACCTGCTTTGGCGGGTGCTTGAAGCTGTAGCTGCTTATGCCTAGGAGTGGCCCAGACACGCCGCGATCCAGGGCGATCTTAACGGCCCGAACAGCGTCAATGACCACGCCTGCGCTGTTGGGGCTGTCGTTGACCACTAGCTTGGCGTCTAGGGTGATCGGTAGGTTGCCGAAGCTGTGGCTGTTGATCCGTATGTAGCATATCTTGTGGTCCCCTAGGAAGGGCACGTAGTCGCTGGGGCCGATCCTGGTGGGCACCTCGTAGGGTATGAGGCTCTGAACGGCCTCAGTCTTGCTCACACGCTTGGTTTTAAGCCTGCTCTCCACGGTCATGTTCTCGAAGTCCGTGTTGCCGCCGATGTTCAACTGATAGGTGCTGTCCAGTACCAC
>DATKWY010000062.1:0-5294 GCA_035529295.1 Candidatus Desulfaltia sp.
CAGTGGGGAAGCTACTGGAACGCGGCCTTCGTCTTCGAGTGCGACGAGCCGGAGACCTGGATGGCCTACGCCGAGGACCTTCCCAGAAACGCACGGGCTCCCGGCGCCCTGGACGCGGTCTGCCTCATGTACACCACCACCAAGTACCTGAAGGAGGCCATGATCCCCAACACCGGGCTCTGGAGCCTCAACGAGGCAGTGATGGCCGCGGGCCAGGCCACGGCGGACAACTTGCCCCCCAGGGTAGGCATCATCCAGTACGCGTTCAGGAGCCCCAGCCTGACCCAGCAGGAGCAGATAGCCAAGGTACTCATCAACAACGCGGAGCAAGTGGCCAAGGTGACGGGCACCAGGGTCACGGTCCGGTGGGTGACCAGGCAGAGGACAGGCCTCTTCAACAAGGCCCTAGCCGACCTGGCCTACGAGAACCTGGAGCTTGTGGGGCCGCCCAGGTTTACCGAGGAGGACAAGGGGAAGGCCAACGAGATACTCAGGAACCTTGGTTACCCGGCCCAGAAGGAGCCCTTCAGCGAGAAGCTGACGCCGCCGGACGAGTGGGAGAGGTCGTGGCGCAGCGTCATCCCCAGCCACCAGCGCAAGTTCGGCAGCGACGACTACGTGGAGTTCATGTGGCACTGCCCAGCCGTCTGGATACAGGTCTACAGGCCCCAGGTGACAGCGAAGGGAGCCAGGCTCCCCAGGTGGCCCCACGTGGCCCTGGGCGGCATGAAGGGGCCGATAGACCGCACCATCATCACTGCGGGTAAGGCCATCAGCGGCACCCTGCTGGACCTGGCCGAGGACCCGGCGAGGCTCAAGGCGTGCCAAGACGAGTGGAGGGAACGGATCGCCAAGGAGTACGAGCCGCCGCAGCTGGACCCCGCCTGGGACCCGCCCATCGACCTCCCCTGGCCCGAGTACGTGGTCACCGAGAGGGGATACGACTGGCACATCCCCACCCCCAAAAGGTAGGTTCAACCCTTTCTTAAACCCACAATTTTAAACAATGGAAAAGCCCATTCTGATCCATGAACCCGCCGAGCTTTCAGGACCTCAAGGAAAGCATAGAGTACAGGCTGGAGCAGACCAATGAACTCCTGGGGGAGCTAGAGTACGAGGTGGTCGAGTGCAACGCCGACGAGTTCTACGGGTACATCTCCAGGGACACCCACCACGGCTCAGCCGTCTCAGTCCGGGACATCATAGGCAACGAGTACCTCATGTTCCACGAGGTGGTGGAGGTGAGCGAGCTCAAGCGCCTGGGCGTCCCCGTGGGGGAGGACACCCACAGCAAGGGGCCACGGGAGAAGGTGTACGAGGCCCACCTGAGCGCCATGGAGTTCGAGCTGGAGTACGCCCTGCTGCTGGAGGACTACTACTGGCTGAAGCACAGGCTGGCATACCACGGAACCACCCTCAAGGACAAGAACCTAGGCGGTGAGCTCGGGGAGCGGGCCCAGGACATATACGACCACTACAAGATGTACCGGGGCTACTAGCTGTTCTAGGTCTTTGAACACCTGTTCTATTTGATGGGTATATTAACGCCCCTCGCCTTTGTCTTGCCTGACTAGATATGAACAAGTCACAGCAAGTCTACGCGGTCGCCGCCATGTGCCTAAGCATCATAATGGCGGGCGCCATAATAGCATACAGGCCCGGCGCCTTGCCGGAGTCCACAATCAAGACGACGGGGGACCTCCGGTTCCCCAGCGGCGTGGGAACCTCCCTCGGCCCAGAGGCCTTCACCTATCAGGGCACAGAGACCCAGGCAAAGACTCTCAGCCTATCAGGAAGCGGAGTCGCCTCGGCCACGGCCGACCAGGCCACGGTGACGCTCGGGGCCCAGACAGAGGATCTGAGCGCCAGCGACGCCATCGGCAGGAACGCCGATCTCATGGACGCCATCATTAAGGCAATAAAGGCTCAGGGCTTCACCAACGACGACATACAGACCGTCAGCTTCAACGTCTACCCCCAGTACGACTGGACGGAGGCCGGCAGGGTGTTCAAGGGATACGTGGTGACCAACATAGTCCAGGTCACCGTCAACGACCTTGACAAGTTGGGCCCCGTCATCGACGCAGCTGGCGAGGCTGGAGCCAACAGGATCGACGGCATCACCTTCAAGCTCAGCGACGCTAAGATGGAGGAGCTGAAGCTCAACGCCTACGTGGCGGCCATAGAGGACGCAGAGGCCAAGAAGGACGTCATAACCGGGGAGCTGGGCATCACCGTGACCGGTGTGCAGAGCGTCTCCGAGAGCAGCTACGTCCCATCCAGGGTGTACGTCGATGCGGTCGCGGAGGGAGCCAAGAGCAGCTACGCGCCCACACCCATACTGGAAGGCAGCCTATCGGTGACCGTTAGCATATACATCGTCTACCTGATAGCGTAGACAAAAACCAACCCTTTTTCTTCTTTTTTAATCTCAATGATTAATTATACTGTAGCGATTACATACCTATGTACGGCATCGAGTCCGTCACCCCGACCATCTGCTCACTCTTCATGATACCAACACCCAGAGGCGTCTCCTCGAAGCCTGTGGAAGAGGTCTTGAGGGGCGCTGAGAAGGTCCTGCAGGGGAGGCCCGTGGAGAAGGCTCTTCTCTACGCCCCCGACGCCATAGGCGAGTGGCTGTACCAGGCTCACAGGGACGAGTTCAAGCCGGTCCTTAGGGCGGCGCCCATCCAGGTGGAGATGAGGTCCATGAGCCCCAGCTACACGCCCGTCTGCTACGGAAGCATGTTTACGGGCCTCAAGCCGGAGGGCCACGGTATCATGAAGTACGAGAAGCCGGTGCTCAGGTGCCCCACCCTCTTCGACGCGTTGGCGGATGCGGGTAAACGGGTGGCCATCGTGGCGGTGAAGGGCAGCAGCATCGACCTCATCTTCAGGGAGCGGCCCATCGGCTACTATACGGAGGAGTATGACCCCGACGTGGAGCTCAGAGCGCTGGAGCTTATGGGGGACGACGACCCCGACCTTATACTGGCGTACCACCAGGAGTACGACGACGTGATGCACAGGACCACACCCACCAGCCCTGAGGCCTTGGAAGCCTTCAGGAGGCACCTGGCAACGTTTCAGCGGCTCGCGGATGCCTTTAACCGGGACTGGGCCATGTATAGGAGGGTGATAGTCTTCCTGCCGGACCACGGGACCCACGTGGACCCGGCGACGGGCAGGGGTGGCCACGGCACCGACAGCCCGGAGGACATGGAGGTCCGCCACTTCTGGGGTTTCAGGACGGCTTAACGAAGAACCTGTGATGGGAGTTAATCGTCATCATGGTTTTTGTCTACATCATAGAACGTATTTATGC
Source organism: Candidatus Desulfaltia sp. (assembly GCA_035529295.1). Lineage (GTDB taxonomy): Archaea > Thermoproteota > Bathyarchaeia > TCS64 > TCS64 > RBG-16-57-9. Next base: position 3,329 of record DATKWY010000062.1, read on the forward strand.
CAATAAATATGTTAAAATATCATAAATTTGTGTAGTTTATATAATATTATATAATTTTAAAATATTTTATCTCTTCCATAGTAAAAGCTTTCAACACCCAATCATGCTAAGTAACGAAGATTATGAAAAAACAGAAAATATACGCGATTCTACTGGGGCTAATCATCGCTCTCTCGTTCACTCTTCCGGCTCAGGGCTCCGTGGAAGTCGCTTACATCAAGAAACTGCCCTACAAGTTTAACGCCAAGCCCCCGTCAGCGGGGAAACCCAGTAAAACAACGACCTCGGTGAACATCCTGAACGTCCCCGACGGCGAAACAGTGATGGGTTCAGTGAAGGTGATTGTTGAGGCGAAAGGGACTTTCAATCACATTGATCTTGATGGTGCTTCTATGGTGGCTGTTGGGTACGGTGACAGGTACGTTGGTACCTGGACAGCCCCTGAATCTGGGCCCGCGTCGATAATCGTTGAGGCCAAGGATGAGAGTGATAAGATACTTGCCTCAGACTCGGTCGGAGTACAAGTAGTGGACGAATATCAGTGGGAGATATTCGTAGAGGTCGACTACATCGAGGGCCACGACCCGAGTGCAGATGTCTTGGATTACTTAGTGGATTACTGGTCAGGGTTTGCAGTGCAGGTGACATACTACGTGGACGATATGATCCCCTACGACGACGTGATCACGGACGCAGACTTCTGGGACATAGAGTACGGATACAACGATTTGACATGGTATGACGATCGGGCACAAGACGGTTATGACGCTGATGGCGACGGATACTACGCGGAGTACATGAGCAAAGAGAAATGGGTGCTCTGGGGCACCTGGGACGAAAACCAGTACGTCGGCGGATACACGTACGTAGTGATCGCCAACAAGGACGCACTGGCCGGCAACTACGTCTTCATCGCAGATGCTATGATCGATGACTGGGAGTCAGACAACCAGATGTACGCGGATAACGGCAAGGTCATCGTGCTGTGCCACGAGCTGGGCCACAGCATCGGGATACTGCAGCTCAGGGGACAGTCTGAGAAATATGATCCGGACCGCTACAGCATCATGAGCACCATGAACGATGAGAACGCCCTATTCATGGAGGGCAACTGGTACTACAGTGCTTCGTACTGGGGCACCAAGAACCTGAATTATTATAGCAAATAATAATCTAACCCTTTTTTTCAGCACCAATCCACCGAAAAAGTTAAAAATATCTTACGTTAGAAATACCTTACGTTAGAAATAGTTTACAAGGTGGATGGAGATGCAGATGGATAAACAGACAAAGAGAGCCGCGGGCTGGGCCACCGGCTTAATAATAGGACTCGTGTGGGGCTACCTCATGGAGAACTACGCCATAGGCGTAGCCATGGGCACCGCCCTAGGAGCCGTGTTCAGCAAACAGTTCGCGGGCGAGGAGCCCATTCAGGACAAGAAGACCAGGAGGCTGGTCATGTGGCTGGGCCTCGCCTCCATGGTGGCCGGAGCCGTGGCCTACGGGTTCATCACGGGCGACCTGGTGTCGGGGCTCAGCGCAGGCATCGGCCTCAGCTTCGTCGTTGGCCTCAAATGGGAGAAGATGTACGACGAGCGCATGAGCGCCGTCTTCAGCAAGGCGGCGCGTAACGCCTTCGTGGTGGTCTGCGCGGGCTTCAGCTTCCTGGCCTTCTTCGACGAAATAGTGGAGTTGACACCCTGGCTGGCCACGGTCCCCGTGGTCGACAGGTTCGTGGGCGTCATGTACGCCAGCTGGGCCATATTCCTCTTCTCGTGGGTGTACCACTCCTACCTGAAGGGGGAGTAGAGGTGCGGACCAGGATGAGGGAGCTCCGGGAGGAGAAGGGGCTTACCCAGGAGAGGCTGGCCGAGCTGGTGGACGTCACCAGGCAGACCATACTGTTCCTGGAGAAGGGCAAGTATAACCCCAGCCTCCGCCTGGCCTGGAGCATCGCGCAGGTGTT
>DATKWY010000063.1:0-3954 GCA_035529295.1 Candidatus Desulfaltia sp.
TACAGCCATATAGCCGGCTACATGGTCTTCCAAGACATCTCGGCCCGCACCCTCCAGAGGCAGCACCAGCAGTGGTTCAGGGGCAAGAGCCAGGACACCTTCGCACCCATGGGCCCATACCTGGTGACACCAGACGAGGTGGGCGACCCTCAGAACCTGGACCTCTGGTGCAAGGTAAACGGCCAGATGAGGCAGCAGGCCAACACCAGCGACATGATCTTCGACATCAGGACCATCGTCAGCACCCTGTCGGACGGCATAACCCTTGAGGTGGGTGACGTCTTCGCAACGGGGACCCCGTCAGGCGTGGGGGCCGCTCATCCACTCGGGCTGCTCAAGGTGGGGGACATCATCGAGTCGGGCGTCGAGAAGCTCGGCACCATGAGGAACGAGGTCGTGGCCGAAAAATAGCGGACGCGGCGGCGTTTAACCCCTTAAAACCCCTTTTCCTGTCTAAATACAACAGAAATGGTCCCACTTCTGGTTTTCTAAGAAACGTTTATATCTACTACGCTTTGTTTGGGTTATAGCTTCGAGGCGTTGGGTAAAATTGATTAACCATGCACCGACATGGAGATCACCCTGAAACGTCTCGTAGGGCAGCCCAAAAAAGACACTGTGAGCGATCAAATTGAGTGAAAACGTTTCCATAGGACCTCCGAAGCTCACACGCTTCGAGAGGGCGAGGATAGTAGGTGCGAGAGCTCTCCAGGTGTCCCTTGGAGCCCCCATCCTCACTCCGCTTCTGGCGGGGGTGAGCGACCCCATAGACATCGCCATAGAGGAGCTCAAGGAGGGCGTGCTGCCCATGACCGTCCGCAGGACCCTGCCAGAGGGGAGCTACCAGGACATTCCTCTCATAGATCTATTGACCCTGAAATAGATACGAGATGTCCGGCGAACGCGAGTCCTGGAGAAAGGCGTGCATCATACTTGTCCTCGTCTCCATAGCTGTCGGGCTCATCCAGAGGTCGAGCTACCAGTTTCTTGACCCCACGTTTGAGGTATCCGTCTTCCATTTACCCACCGTAATTTCCCTCATAATCTACTACTACCTGACACGGAAACAGAGTCCCGGCACCGATCCTGAGCAAGATGAGCCAATAGTTGATTGAAGATGTTCTCCGTGTCTGTGAGGGTCTTCACGGATAATCTGATAAGTATCAGGTTCAGGCACTCGAAAACAGTGGATCCAATCGAGAGTGCGTAAAAATGAGATCGCGGATTAAAAGTAGTGTATCTAGAAGAGGCATCACGGGTATAGAGACAGCCATAATTCTTGTAGCCTTCGTAATAACCGCCTCAGCGTTCAGCTTCGTCATCCTCAACGTCGGTTTCCTGACCTCCGACAAGGCCCAGACCACAGTGATCACGAGCATGAGGGAGACCACCAGCGCGCTCCTGGTGGATGCCGGGATCACGGGGTACTTCAGCAATACGACGGTGGCCAACCAGGACGAGGTCTGCCTGGAGGAGGTGGTGTTCTACATCAGGCTGGCCCAGGGCCACGAACCGGTTGACTGCAGCGACACTAAGATGGTGATGACTTACACCAACATGAGGGGGCACGCCATCGTTTACTCGAACGCCTTCACCAACGGCACCATCACCACCATAAGAACCATCAACGGCGACTCCGACGCGCTCCTGGAGCCGGGTGAGAAGATGCAGGTATACATGGACTTCAGGCAAATACGGAGCTCCGACGTGAAGCCGGTGCTAACCAACCATCAGGACATCTATGGAAAACCATACGAGATAATAAGGATAGAGCTGAGACCCAACGTGGGCGCCATACTGTCCATGGAGAAAGAGATACCGGCAGTGAACGCCCCTGTGATGACGCTGAAGTAGCCTTCAACCATTTTTCATAGTAATATCGGGGAGCTAGATCTCCCTGGTTGTGGTCACCGTCTCAGATATCTCCACCCCTCTCTCCCGGAGTTTGCTCAGAAGCTCCACGAAGAGGCTGCCGTTGATGACCCTCACTGGCCACTGGATACCCTTCTCCTTTATGGCTCCGCGGCCCAGCATCCTGGCCACAATAGCGGTCGTATACCCTGTGGTCTTGGCCATGGAGGTCACGTTGTTCTCCTCATCATAATAGTCCACCATGTCGTAGCTGACGCTCACATCTGAGCCGTCTTTACGCCCCTCAACCCTGACGAGGAGAACCGTTATGTCCCTGTCCCCAGCCTCGGTGTCGAACTTTACCAGAGGGTAGATTATCTTGTGGAACAGCTCACGCGGGACCACCTCCTTGCCCTCGTAGTCCACAGGCTTCTCACTGATCAGCCCCAGGTCGTTGAGGAACATGATCTTGTCCACGAAGCCCGAGTACCTGATGGTCTTGCCCCTGAAGTTCTTCACCCCTCTCTCAAGGCACAGCCTCAGCAGGGACGACGGGTAGCCGTCCACGAAGGCCTCCATGGGCTCCAGGTCCTCCACGAAGATGGGCTCCACCTCGCTGTACCTGTCCATCTCCGCCATCTCACCGTCGACGATCATGGGCACCTTCCCTGGGCGCACAGGCATCCTGGTCCCGCCGAAAACTATCTTATAGTCTAGAGGAGGCTTAGGGTCCCTGGGTAGCCCGCCGCAGGCGAACGTTACATCATCGACCTCATCCAGCGTGCTGATTGCCTGTCCAGAGACGACGTCGATGAGCCCCGGGTCAACCCCGCACCCCGGTATGGCCGTTATACCCGCCTTCTTCACCCTCTGATACAGCTCGCCTTCCTGGGGGTAGCCTCCGCCAGCCATATCCACTACGTTCACCTTGGCCTCCATGGCTGCCTCAAGCACGTCGAGGCTGAACCTGGCCGCTGTGCCGTTTACCACCACGTCGTAGCCTCTCATCTTGTCCGCGAGGGCTTTCCTGTCCGTGACGCTTATGCATGCAGTGTCAAACTTTGGGTTATCCACGTACTCTTGAGCTACTCTCAGCTTGTCTTCATCAACGTCGCAGCCGGTCACCTTGGTGACCTCATGCGCCTCGGCGCAGTCCTTGGCCACGGCGGGGCCCATGAGGCCCATTCCCAATATGAGTATCTTCATACTTCTGTCAGTATTGAACTGCCGGCCTGAGTATATAGAGCCCACGAATTTTCGGTCCATCTACGGTCGAAGAACGTTTCGATTCATGTCGAAGATTTTATATACGGTCCAGTTAATTTGAAACGAACTCATCTGGTGAAGATGTTTGGTAGATTTTTCATTCACTGAAGAGCAGGACCTGTTCCGGGAGGCTGTCCGGGAGTGGCTTTCCAAGAACCTCACCCTAGAGCAGGTGAGGGAGAACGACACGAAACACGAGATACCCCGATCCTTCATCAAGGGTCTGGGGGACCTTGGCCTGATACTGTTGACACTGCCGGAGGAGGACGGAGGATCCAACGCCGACTGGGTCACAGCGGCCATAGGGGCGGAGGAGCTGGGGTACGCGGACATCTCCGTGGCCACACCCGTCTTCTACCTGGTCCAGGCCAGCTGGGGCTACGTGGTCAACAAGCTGGCGTCAGAGACCGTGAAGGAGCGGTACATCAGGAGGGCCGCTAAGGGAAACGGGTTCATAGGGATAGGCGTCACTGAGCCTGGCGGAGGCTCAGATGTGGCCGGGTTCAAGACCAACCTGAAGCCCGACAAGGGCGGTGGCTGGGTGGTTAACGGCGAAAAGTGCTACATCAGCGGCACGGCTGAGGCCACCGAGATGGATGGAGGCTACTTCGTGTCGGGCTACACTGACCGAGCGGCGGGCCACAGAGGTATGACGGCGGTCTTCATGCCCATCAACATGGAGGGCGTGGAGATCACCAAGCGGTTCGACAACATGGGCAGGATGGCCATCAGCACAGGAGGCTTCACGATGACCGACGTCAAGGTGCCCAAGGAGTACCAGCTCGGCGAGACCAACCGCGGCTTCTACCACACCATGGAGGGCTTCGACGCCGCCCG
>DATKWY010000064.1:0-2217 GCA_035529295.1 Candidatus Desulfaltia sp.
GCTGAGGCCGTGGAACCCGTCCACCTGTCTGCCACCGGCTGTCAGGTCGCTGATGGTGACGAAGTCCAGGCCGTTGACTGTCTGGCCCTTGTAGTTGCGGTGGACTACGCCTAAGCCGTCCACCTCTGGGATGTAGAAGGCACAGCCCTCGAAGCAGCCGCAGCTGGTGTGGGGATAGCCGAAGGCGGTGTACAGCTGTACGCGCTCGATCTCTCCCAGGCTCTTTTCTCTTATGACTCTGTTGACGTCCTTGTACTCGCCCTTCACGGTGTCTATGAGGTCGCCCTTGGATATCTCGAACACGGGCCCCTTGGGGTCCACCTTGGAGGTGGCCCTGCCGTCGAACCAGCTGATGGCTCCGCAGTTGGCGTACCGTTGGGGCGTAATGACGCAGAGGTGGGTGGGGGCGAAGCTCTGGCAGAGGCTGCACCCGTAGAAGACCTCTACCTCGTCGTCGCTCATGCCGCGTGCTCGGGCGTCCCTGGCCTCGTATATCTCCATGGCCTTGGGGTACCACTCCTCCACCTTGGCGGGGTCGGTGATGAAGGTGATCTGCATCTTCTCCGTGAAGGACATCTCGCTCTTGTAGAGACGCATCAGCACCGTGCCCAAGTGGGTGAAGCTGTTGAAGCCCTTCTGGAAGCTCTTCTTGCTGAGCCTCATCTGAACATCGTAGCGTTGGTTCAGGTGCATGAAGCCCTCTATGAAGTTGACGTACTCGTGGAGCCTGCGCTCTATGACGCCCTCCAGGTCCTTCTCGATCTCGGCGCCGGCCACCTCGATGACCATGCCGAAGGGCGTGTTGGTGCCCTCAGCGAGCTCATGGATGTCCTTCCCTATGATGGTCATCTTGCCGTCCTCGATCTCGTCCATCGGCTTGGCCTGGACCAGCTCAAACTTGTAGGTCTCTCTGGGGCCCCCCAGCTCTATCTGCATGTCGCGGCCCCTGATCCTTTCACCCTCGTAGATGATGCCTACATCCACGGGTATGTCATCAAACATCGACACTTTACTTTCCCTCCTCTAAGCGTGAAACTATCTTATCTATTGTCTCTCTCCAGTCGGGCTCCGGCATCCAGCCCAGGCTCCACTCGGCGTTGGGCTGGTAGCTCCTCTCCAGGCTGATGGTTCTGAGCTTGCTGAAGTTCTTCAAGCCGGACTCCACCAGCCACTCCATGTAGTAGGCGAACCCGGCGAAGACCACGGCGTCGTAGGGCCCCTTACCGTCGAAGCCCCTCCACTCCGGGTCGCTAAGGTGCTTACCCAGTACAAATATTGACATGCTGTAGGCCTCGTCTACGCCCCGCTTCCTGAACTCGCCCACCAGGTGGCCCGTGGCCACCACGGACAGCTTCCTGTTCTTCATGGCCCTGATGGCTGAGTCCAATAGGTCGCCGTCGTTGGTCTTCAAGGCGATTGACTCTGACCCTATGACGAGCAGAGGCCGCTTGGCTTTTGCTATGAGGTTGGCGGCGACGTCGGCGTTGGGGAAGATGTTGGCCTTCTTGGGGCCCGCGATCTCCGCGGTCTGCCCGGTGTTCATCTTGGCCGCCATCACTCTCGCCTCCTCACCATCCTGTCAAGCAGGGTCGGGTCGGGTGACGCTATCCTGTCCTCCACCCAGCCCTTCGCCTCCAGTATCTTCACTATCTCATCCTTCATGGTGAAGGGTATGTCCTGGCCTCGGCGGATGAACAGGTGTAGGTCGTCGGGCATGGCGCCGTAGTGCTTCTTGTGTAGATCTATGTAGTGGCTGAGCTTCACTGCGCGGCCCTTGCTGGTGTCGTTGGGCCTCATGACCAGCTTGGAGATGAGGACCAGGGCCTCCTCCAGGGTCTCGGCCGCGTAGAAGAGGTGCTCAGGCACTGGGCCGATGTACACCTCCTCGCCATCCCTGGCATTGTAGACCTTCCAGTCTTCCTCCTTGTCCTTGTCACCCAGGAGCATTCGCCGGTACTTGGAGCCGTGTGGGCCAACAACCACAGGTATCCCCAGCCTCCAGCAGCCGGATGCTATGGCAGCCGCCTTCTGGCTCATGGCGCCCCAAGCGACACCCACAGCACCGACACGATTATAGATGTAGTCTGCTATCTCCTCGTAATTACCCCTCAGGGGACGCTTAGCGAAGATGTTAGCGATCTTGATGGCGGCCCCCGTTATGTGGCCGTTAGAGACGCAGCTTCCCACGTTCACCAGGCCCCCGGCGTCAAAGTTGCC
>DATKWY010000065.1:0-2379 GCA_035529295.1 Candidatus Desulfaltia sp.
GTGTTCGCGGACAACGTGAGGAGCGCCCAGAGCTTCACGGGGGTGCTCATCACACCTATCATGATCCCAGCCATCGTGCTCATGTTCAGCGACATTGAGATGCTGCCCCAGAGCGTCCAGTGGCTTATGCTGATAATCCCCTACACCCACAGCATCATTGCGACGAAGGCGGCGTTCCTGGCCGACTACGTGGTGGTGGTGCGCAGCATCCTGTTCATCAGCGTCTGGACCCTGGCGGTGCTCTACGTTGCGGCCAAGATTTTCAGTACGGAGCGTATAATTACGGCCAGGTTCACCCTGGGGGACTTCGGGAAAAGGTTCAAACGTAAGTGACCTTTCCTCTCTTATTCTAGCTCTCTTATCTCGATGCTTGTCATGGACGTGATGGCCTCGAAGAAGGGCTCATCCTCCTCGGTGACGAGGGTGACTGATGTCCCCGTCTCCTCCATGCGGCCCGTGCGGCCCACCCTGTGGAAGTAGACCTCAGGGTCCTGGGGGACCTCGTAGTTGAAGATGTGGCTCACGCCCTGGATGTCCAGGCCCCTCCCAGCCACGTCGGTGGCCACTATGCACTTGAGGGTTCTGAGCTTGAAGGCCTCCAGGACCTGCCTTCTCTTGGACTGGGAGTGTTTGCCGTGGATGACCTCCATGGGGACCCCTGCCTCGGTCAGTTTCTGGGCCAGCTCGTCCGCGGACTCCCGGGTGTTGCAGAAGATGACTGCCTGGTCTATGCCTCTGTCGCGGATTAACTCCATGAGCCTCCGGAGCTTCTCATCTGGCTCCACCCTGACGTAGTACTGGTCCACCAGGGGCTGGGCCACCTCGTCCCGGGACAGGAGCACCTCCTGGGGGCTCACCATGTAGCGCCGCGCATACCCTATTACCTCGTCGCTGAGGGTGGCGGACCACATGCTGGTCTGGCGGACAAAAGGCGTACGGGACAGGATGAACCCCACGTCCTCGACGAAGCCCATCTCCAGCATCTTGTCGGCCTCGTCCACCACGGCCACCTTCACGTGGCGGAGGTCGACGACCCGCCTCTTAATGAGGTGTATAAGGCGCCCGGGGGTTCCCACCAGCACGTGGGCGCCCTCCTCCAGCCGGGTGATCTGTTTGATGATGTTCTCGCCGCCGTAGACGACCAGGACCTTGACGCCGGTGTACCGGGCGAACCGTCGGATCATCACTGCGACCTGCTGGGCCAGCTCCCGGGTGGGGGCGATGACCAAGCCCTGTATATGCTCCTCTGATGCGTCCATCTTCATCACGAGGGGTACGCCGAAAGCCGCCGTCTTGCCTGTGCCCGTCTGGGCCTGCCCTATCACGTCCATCCCGTCCAGGAGGAGGGGCATGGCCTTGGCCTGTATTGGTGTGAGCTCCTTGAACCTGAGCTTCCGCAGCCCTTTCAGCACCTCCTGGCTCAGAGGGAGGTCCTTAAAACTTGTCTTGTCTGCGATCATACAGGTCCTGTACCGATTTACATAAGATCGACTGATAAAGAGTCTGGTAAAATGTGTCAACGGTGAAAAATGCTGCGTCGAAGGTTAAAGACGGTGTGTGTTAGCGGCGGCGTCTATTGTATTCGTCTCTCGGCTTGTGGACGATCCGAGACATGAAGTTTTGTTTGTTGCGCCTCAGGGGACTGGGGCTCTTCGAGGTGTTGGTGGGCTCGATCTTTGGGGTCTGGGCTCTAACCTTCCCAGCCTTTGTCAGAGAGCCGTGTGTTGGCATGTCTAAGCCTCAGCCGCCTGCTCTGTTGAGACTATGGTGATCTCGGTGGCTTCCTTACCCTTAGGGGTCTCGATAATCTTGAACTCTACCTCTGTGTTCACTTCCGGTATGGATGTAACCGGATAGTTAGATGAGTGGAAGAAGATGTCGTCTTTACTATCCTCTATCTCTATAAACCCATATCCTTTATACGAAAAATATTTCGCTATTTTTCCTTTCATATAAAAACACTTGCACATAATGTGGGGGCACTGGTTATATGTCTTATGTTTTTACTGAAAAAGTCTTAAATTTTTAAAATTATTTATTTTGCGGCAAAAAATATTTCTTTCAGCATGCTTAAAGAAGGATATTTTTCGATGGAAACAGTGTTTTGCCCTAGTCGATGATTATATGAATGCGCCGCAGAGGAGCACTAGGTGAATAGCCGCTTCTCCAGGCCCCTCTTCTCTTTGAACAGCTCGTCCAGGCGGGACGTGTACTCTCTCAGCTTCACCCGATATTCGTCCTTGACCTTCTCCTGGTCTGCGCTGTGCTTCCTGACGACGATGGTTTTGGTCATGTCCGCGGGTGACCTGACCCTGATGTTGCGGCTCCCGGTTCTGGAGGCGTCCAGGATGTCCAAGTTTCTCTTAATGCGTCTATAGT
>DATKWY010000066.1:0-6844 GCA_035529295.1 Candidatus Desulfaltia sp.
CCTCCTTCTCCGTCCTCAGCGGCGTCGATGGCAGCCACCACAGGCACGCTATTAGCCCCGCGGCTGACATAGTCCCTGCGAAGGCTAAGAAGGGGAGCCTCCACCCGCCTACGTTAGCTATGAAGCTCGTTAGGGCACCTCCGATGAGGAAGCCGAAGCCCCCAGCCACGCCCAGGTACCCAAGCACGTATCCTCTACGCTCCAGCGGATAGTACTCCGCCACCAACGTGTTGGTCATAGGGAAGACCATGGCGACCCCTAGGCCACTCAGCCCCACTGCTAGCGTCAGAGCCGCCAAGTCTGGGGCCAAAAACCCGCCCAGGCTCGACACCAATAGCAGGGCGAGCCCCGCCTGTAGGATGCGCCTTGGCTGGTGCCTCGTGGCGAAGGCACCGACGGCCAGTCCCCCCAAGATGGCCGCCGCGCTCGATACGGTCCTCATCTGGGCGGCCACCGCCACGGGCACTCCAAGGCTCTGGCTGATCTCCACCAGAAGGACGCTGGTGACTATGATTATAGGATACGTGCTGAAGCTTGCTGCCAGAAGCGCAGGCAGAACGAGTCTATTTTCTTCTGTCAACCATCCGCCCCTCACCTTCATACATTACTGGCATTGTTATCGTTTTCCCACATCCGCCTGTATTGGAAACGTTTTGGTGGGCTATTGGTTTAAACCCAATACCAGCTCCTTTTCGGTGAAAGAGGCGTAAAAAGGGGTTATTAAGAAAGACGTATATCTCCCCACACCCCCCATGGTTGCATGACTCCCCAGTTCGTCGCTGAGGCGCTGCTGATAGCCCTGGGCTCCGGCTTCCTGGGCGCCCTCCTGGGGCTGGGCGGCGGAGTGATCATGGTCCCCCTCCTAGTGTTCGTCATGGGGCTCCCCATCCACATCGCCGCTGGGGCCAGTATAGTGGCTGTGGTGGCCACCAGCAGCGCATCGGCCAGCGTCTACGTGAGGGACGAGATCACCAACATGCGGCTTGGCATGTTCCTTGAGCTGGCCACGACCCTGGGCGCCGTCACGGGAGCCGGGCTCATGGCGGGAGCCAGCGAGGCGGCCCTGAAGACGGTGTTCGGTGCGACTCTACTCTACGCCTCGGGGGTGATGTGGCACCAGATGAGGAGCACGGGGCGGAGCTGGGTCCCCATGCCCAACGACCACGTGGCCGAAAGACTGAAACTTGGCAGCAGCTACTACGACGCTGCCAGGGAGGAGGAGATCAGCTACGGCGTGTCCAGGTCCCTACCCACATTCGTCATCAGCTACGTCGCCGGGGTGGTCTCGGGCCTCCTAGGCATCGGTGGAGGAGGCATCAAGGTGCCCGCCATGAACGTGGTGAGCGGAGTGCCCATGAAGGCGGCCGTGGCCACCAGCAACTTCATGATAGGGGTCACGGCCGCGGCCAGCGCCCTAGTCTACATCAGGCACGGGTTCGTCGACAGCTTCGTCACAGCGCCGGTGGTGCTGGGGACCCTGACCGGGAGCCTAATCGGAGCACGGGTGGCCCTGCGGGTCCGGGGCGTAGTCCTGAAGAGGGTGTTCATAGTCTTGCTGCTGGTGCTGGGACTGAGGATGATGGCCTCGGGGGTGGGGCTGCTGTGAGCCTTCGTAGGATGGAGCTTTTCGTGTCCAGGCTGCTCCGCCTCGGCGTACTCATGTGCGGAGTCACCATGGCCCTGGGCCTTGGCCTGCTATGGTGGTCGGGGGACACCAGCAGCCCCTTCGGCGTCCTGTCCGTTGACTGGGTTCTGCGGGGTGACCCGTTCCTTCAGCCAAGCCACGTGCTGTTCCTAGGGTTCCTGATCCTGGTGGCGACGCCGGTCATGAGGGTCGCTGCCAGCGTCACCACCTACGTCTCTGACGGGGACTGGGTCTACGCGGCCATCACGGGGACAGTGCTCATCATTCTGGTGGCGGGCATGTTCCTGGGTCTAGGGTGACCAACTGACAGAGCCAGAATACTCTCTGGTAAAGATAGGATGCGTGTAGAAGGTACAAGAAGTTAAGTTTAACCTGTGTCAGTCGGCTAGGATCATCCCTATGCCTGGCACAGCCAGAGAGTAGCTCTGGGTGGCCGCCTCGTAGATGACTGCTCCCTGGGCCACGAGCTCGCTAAGGGCTGCCCTTATCTGCCTCCTTGTAATGGTGACGTGGAACTGGAGGTCCTCCACTCTGGCTCTGCCCTCCTCGAGGATGAGGGCGAGGGTTACCTTGTCGGTGTTAGTGATCCTGCGGATGTGCTCCATTTGATATCGCTGCGAGAGTATACCAAACCCTCAATATAATCTTAACGATTTCTGTCGAACCAGACTTCTACAATTGACGAAGTCTGGCGGGTAAACGGTAAAAGCCCCCAGGGCACCTATACCGTGGAATGAGCGAGTACGAGGCGAAGCTGAAGGCCTACATCAGGAAACACGGCATAGACACCCGGCACCTATCTTTCAACCAGTCCACCCACTCCGTGGAGGAGGCGTCCAAGGCCGTGGGCGCCGAGCCCCAGGACTTCGTCAAGAGCATCTGCATGATCGCCGGGGACGACGACCTCGTGGTAGCCATCGTGAAGGGGGAGGACAGGGCCAGCACCAGCAGGGTCTCCAAGGCCCTGGGCGTCGAGGAAGTAAGGGTCGCAAGGCCCGAGGAGATACTGGAGAAGACAGGTTACCCCGTCGGGGGAACCCCAGCCTTCGGGTACCCGGCCACCTTCCTCATGGACCCCAGGGTCATGGAGTGGAGCCACGTCTACTCTGGGGGAGGCTCCGACACCGCCCTGACGTACATGTCCACCGGGGAGATGCTCAGGGCCAATGACGGCAAAGTGGTGAGGGTCAGAAAGTAGACGCCCCAGTCTCCCTCACTTTTTGTGAATCAAGTCTGACTCAATTTTTCTGATTCTTGACTCGATGAACTCGATGTAGTATTCATGACCCTTGTCCGGCTTCCTCTTCTTCACATACGACTCATAGATATCCGTGGCCTGCTCATCTCCCACTGCCTTCAAGGCGTCCAGTACGGCTTGTTTGCTGATGTCCTCTGCGCCGCTGATCATCGCCATGAGGCGGCACACCTCCCCCGCCACGACGGGTGCCATTTCGGGCCTGTCTTTGATCAGTTCCCCTGATATGGAGAGGCGTTTGGTCCTCCACTTTATGAGTGTATCTGTGTCGTATCGGGGCAATATGTGTGCAATCTCATCGCCGTAGACCACCTCGTGGTTCTCCAAGAAGTCGCGCAGATAAATGGTCAGGAACTTGAAGCCGTAGCCCATGTTCATGGGGTCCCGGAGGTTCTCCAGCCGCTCCCAGGGCAGGTCGAGGAGCTTGTGCCCGACGCCCTCGACGCAGCTTCCGATGATTTCTCTCAGGTGATCCATGTCGGGGGCCTCGTCCCCTACTATCATCAGGATATCCAGGTCGCTGAGCCCTGGGACGAAGTCGCCCCTGACGTAGGAGCCGAAGAGCAGGAGGGAGTGTATCTTGGACAACTCCGGATCAACGGTGATTCTCCTCCTGATACATTCCTTGAACGACACGCCGGTCACCAATGCAACAGTGTGTTTTTTAAGTCCTTTCCCGGTTCCATGGGCTTCGGCTTATTGATTATCTCGTCATTTAATAAAAAAAAGTGGGTTTAAGTCTCTAGCGTCCACTGTACCACTTGATCTTCTTCGTGTAGTAGCCGTAGCCTAGGCCCAGGACCACTAGCAGCAGCATGACGTAAGTGTAGATGGCGACTTCGGGCCTCAGCATGTCCACGAGCCGACCGATTACCAGCTCAAACCTGAAGCTGACGGTCTGTCCGTAGGTTACGCCGAAGGCCGCCAGTAGGAATATGCGCCCGGTCTGGTTAACGTACTTGTAGGGTCCCTCTGTCTGGGCCGTGAAGATGAAGTAGGCGGCGGCCGTGACCGTCCCGATCACCATAACCAGGTTGTCGAGGCTGGTCAGCGGCAGTATGGTTGCGTTTATCTGCCCCAGGAAGTCCGCCATGACGCTCGTCCTTATGGCCAAGCCGAGGCCCGCGCCGACCGTCACAGCTACAGGGTACCTTGACAGCCAGAGCCACTCCGGTTTGAGCCTGGAGAACAGCATCACGCAGAGGAGTATGGCGACTATGAAGACGTAGTTGCCCTGGAGTATAGGGTTGATGGCGCTGGTTCTGACGTAGTTCCAGTTTGTGGCGAAGATGAAGCCACCCAGGATGCCCATGTAGAGGTTCTCGGTGAACTTGCTCAGCGGGTTGTCGCCTATCAGCACAGAGTACGCGCCGATGGACACGAAGGAGCCTGCGATGAGTCCAAGTAAGAAGCTGTCCATTACTTAGCCACCTCCTCCTTTCTCGCTATGAAGTACAGTATGTTGCCCAGAACCACTAGGAACGCCCATAGTAGGCCGCCGAAGTTGGTTGCCATGGCCTGCCCCAGGGCGAGACCAGGCATGCCTATCAGGTACTCGTACTCGGCTGAGCCTCTGACCCCGCCGATGATGCCAATCATTTGGCCCGAGTTGATGTAGGGTGTGTAGTTGGGCACCTCGTTGGTGGTGCACATGCCGGTCATGGGTATGTCGAAGGGCGTGACTATCTGCCTGATGCCGAAGGGTATGCTGCCCTCTGAGCCGCCCCACCAGAAGACCGCAGCGAAATCGGATGCCATGTTGATGTCCCTCATCAGGGGTATCTGGTCTATGGCGGTCCCGAAGTGGTCCTCCGTCTTCACACTGCGTATGTCGTTTGCGAGGGCTGCTACGCCTGACTCACCGCCCGGGACGTAGCCCATGTGAACCCAGTTCACACCGTTCTCGGCTGCAACCCCTGAGGGGAGTTTTTCTAGCGCATTATTGATGGCTGTCACGGTCCACTGGGCCATCTCCGTGCTTATGCTGAAGAAGACTAGTTTGACGTCCTTCTTCAGCAGGTGCACGATCTGCACTTCTAGACCTGGGCCACCCTGCGGGTAGGTGGCTGCTCCTAATCCGCCCTCTATGAGGACGACGGAGCCTGCGGGTATGGAGTCGGCGAACTCGAAGGAATCCCGGGAGTACTGCTGTATATCCATGGGGAGTATAATCGGGTTAAGTATGGGGAATGCCAGTGCGATGAACATCAACGCGAAGATGATCCTTTGGTCGAGCGCCAGCATCTTATCCATCAGACTCATTCTGATTCCCTCCTCTCTTCCCTGATCCCAAGGTGCTCCTTCTGTCTACCCATGAACACTCTAACGCCCAGGCCCATGATTCCTAGGCTTGTGCCTATGATCATCCCCCTGAACCCGGCTCCACTCGGGATGTTCCTTATCCATGTACCTAATGGTAAGACGGGTGGGAACAGTATGGCGCCGATGGGGATGAGCATCAGGAGTATCACCAGGGCGGACACGAGCAACACAGCCGAGTTCCAGTTCCTAGCTCTCAGGACCCTGTAGGCGGCGGACGTGATGTAGAAGGCGGTTAGCGAGTACAGGGCTGCTCCGATGGGTGACGTCATGTTGTTGTAGATCCATAGGAAAGTAGTGTCTCGTACATCGAGGACGCCTAGCCCCGCGGTGACAACGAAGGCCAGTACGTAGATGATGCTGTAGTACCATTCGCTGTTCCTTGTCCCGATCTTTTTACTGTGGTATATCGTGAGCACGATGGTGCCTAGGATCAGGGCTGCGGCCGAGATTATGGTTACGAAGGATCGGAGCGTCACGTTCAAGCTCGTCACGGGCGCGGGCATCGGGAAGAAGAACTCGATGATCATCAACAGCCCGATTATAGCGGTAAGTATTACCGGGATCTGCATTTTAATTAATCTCTCAGACATTTCATCTCACCTCACATAGACAACAGTCCCTTGATGCTCATCCCAAGGGTTATGAGGATGGAACCTAGAACAATCAGAAGAACCGCGAGGAATTTGCCGATGTCCTGCCCTGCCAGCGACGAGGACACGGTCGGGTCCTCTGACACGTAGGCTCCGAGAGCGTACAGCTCCTCGCCTATGAGGCTGTAGTCGCAGATGGCCACTAGGAACGGGATGTTGTGGGTGGTGTCTGTCCCGCCGAGCATCATGGCTCCCACCCGGGCAGCGTTCTCCGTGAAGATGACTGCCTTGTGGTACCAGCTTCCGAGGAAGAAGGCGCCAGCTATTTCATCGCTCCACATGTGGTTGATGATGTACATTCTGTCAGCGCCGTCTGGGAGGTACATCACTGTCTCTTCCAGCTTCAGCTCATCCTGCTTGTTCTCAGCCTTGTAGGCTTCGTCCACGACCTCGCTCGCGATGGTGTAAGCCAGACCTTGGGTAACGGGGACGAAGAACTTTGAGCCCAACCGAGCGGCCCTTCGAGCCGTGTAGGCCAGGATCTGGAAGGCGGCTACCGTGGGCGCAAGTATGCTTGGGGTATCCATGCTAACGGTGTCCATCAGGTAGTAGGCGGGGCGCCCCATCTCCACGCACCTACCAAGGATCTCGTCGATAACGTCGACAGCCTGTAGTCTCCTGAGTTTTGGTATTTTTCCCGAGTAAGCTTTTTGCATGTAGTAGATGATAGAACCTGTTATGACGACTAGAGCTATTAGGCCGAAGATTCGGCCCTCAACAATTAGTGTCAATTGTTTTCCCCAGAATCATCTCCTCTATTAACTATAAATAACTTAAGATTAAAGGTAAAATTTTTATTAAATGATTTTTATTTAATATTAAATTTATTAGAAGAAAAGTGCAAAGTCCATATACCGATTTATTTTAACAAATATAATGACAGGGAAATGCTACACAGGACATTCACTACAACCACCTGTAGCGTTGTGATAAGGTTTATTAGCTAAGCCGTGTTCCCCTCACAAAATTCCT
>DATKWY010000067.1:0-2079 GCA_035529295.1 Candidatus Desulfaltia sp.
AAAACATGGTTTCTCGAAAACCTCATTATTCTATGCGTCTAATCCATGGGCGTGGACTTCGATAAGGTTAGAGGCGACTTCCCTGCGTTGAGGGAGTGGACTTATCTGGATAACGCCTTCGTTGGGCTCATGCCTAGGCAGGTGAAGGAGGGCTACGAGGAGTATCTGGACCTATGGTACCTGTTTAGGCCTCCGGGGGACAGCACCATCCTCCAGGAGTGGGTGAGGAAGGCTTCCCACGTCAGGGGGTTGATGGCCGAGTTTATCCACGTGGAGCCCGAGGAGCTGGCCTACACCATGTGCACCGGATCGGGCCTCAACATCGTGGTCAACGGGACCGAGTGGAGGCGAGGCGACAACGCCGTGTTCCCGGAGTGGGAGCACAACCCCCTGGACACCTACACCACCCGGGGGCATGGCGTCGAGCCCAGGGTTTGGAGGCCCCGGGGCAACGTCTTCGACGTGGCCGACCTGGAGAGGCTCATAGATGACAGGACGCGGCTGGTCCAGGTGAGCCAAGTGAGCTACGTCAACGGCTTCAGGGCTGACCTCAAGGAGGTGGCCGAGGTGGCCCACAGCCACGGCGCCAAGGTTCTGGTGGACGCCACCCAGGCCGTGGGGGCCCTGGACGTGGACTATGTGGGAGACGGGGTGGATTATGTGGCCTTTGCGCCCTACAAGTACCTGATGGGGCCCTCCGGGCTGGCCTTCCTCTACGTGAGGAAGGAGAACCTGGATGGTTTAACCCCCGACAGGACGGGCTGGAAGAACCAGGTGTGGGGCGGCGACAACCCCGAGGAGAGCTCCGACGCCGAGTCGGCCGAGAAGTTCGAGTACGGCACCCTCCACTTCCAGGGGGCCTACGCCATGGAGAGGTCCCTGGGGTACCTGAACAGGCTGGGGATAAAGCAAATAGAGAAGCGTAACCTGGGCCTCAGCGGCATCCTCTACGACAAGCTATCCGAGGCAGGTAAAGAGGTGTGGACCCCCAGGCCCGAGTCCACCATCGTGAGCTACTTCCAGGAGGGCGCGGTGGAGCTGGCAGCCAGGCTCAAGGCCCAGAAGATCAAGGTCACGGGAAGGAGCGCCCACGGTGACCACATGCGGGTGTCCGTCCACTTCTACAACACGGAGGGCGACATCGACAAGCTTCTGGGCGAGGTGCTCTAAGCCTCTCTCCTCTTCAGGAGTTTGACGCCCGTCAAAGCTAACAGGATGATGGCTGCGCCGATGCCCGCCGCGTAGGGCACCAGGCCCAACCCCATCTGCTTCACCACGATCCCCGCGAAGGCCCAGACCAGTACAAGGTTGTATCCCACGTCCCCCCGGGTCCAGACGCTGGTGAGGCCGATGACCACAGCCACCGCGATCACTAGTATGGTCCAGTTGGTGGCCGCGGGACCGTAGCTGGGCCACCCCATGGACACAAGCAGCGCAGTCACGTTGGCGATGGGGGCAACCGTGATCCAGCCTAGGTAGACGCTGAAGGGCAGGTGGACGTAGAGCCTCTCGTCCCTGCCGGGCTCCGCCACGCCGATGCCTAGGCGGAGGTAGATGAGTATAAGTGTTCCCAGGAGCCCGAACATCACCAGGACGCTGGGCAGCACCAGCCTCCAGTGCCACAGGAATATCCAGACAGAGTTGAGTATGCAGCTGAGCACAAAGAGCCAGCCTATCCTGTCCAGGAGCCCACCATCTCTCTGGGCTGGGCGGGCCTGGTAGACCGTGAACCCCAGGAGCAGCAAGTATATGACCCCCCATATGCTGAACACGTAGCCCGCCGGGACGAAGTAGTTAGGGTAGCTGTCACTCAGCTCAGCAGTAGAGACACCGTTGAGGGGCAGGATGTTTGCTAGAGCGTTCACGACCACCATCACCATGAACCCCGCGGCGTTGGCGGCTTGGAGGTATCTTTTATCCATGGTTATAGCTTCGGAACCACAGAATAAATAGTAAATGGGATTATCCGTGCAAGAACCCTTAAAACTTGCACATTCGTTTAACAAAATCATTAAAACGGGGGCCGACCCCATGAATGATATGAGTCCCCCAGACAGCAGACCAGACGGCATAGTCATC
>DATKWY010000068.1:0-2905 GCA_035529295.1 Candidatus Desulfaltia sp.
AGCCGGGAGATGACCCCCTACGTGCCCACGACGCCCGAGGAGATCACCGAGGAGACGGTGAGGAGCTGGGAGGCCGGGGCCAGCATAGTGCACCTCCACGCCAAGGAGCCAGGCACCGGCAAGCCGGCGCCTGACCCAAACCCGCTGCTCAAGAAGTACGTGGAGATGATCCAGGACCGCTGCGACATCATCACCAACGTCACCACCGGGGGAGGACGCAGAGCCACAGACGAGGCCCTGGACAGGATGATAGAGGAGCGGTGCGGCCTGGGCCAGGAGATGATGTCCATGAACATGGGCACCATCAACCTGTGGACGCCCCCCTACAGCGGCGTCTTCATGAACGACATACCCCGCATCAAGCGGTGGGCCGGCTACATGAGGAACCACGGGATGAAGCCCGAACTGGAGGTCTACGACACAGGCATGATCAACGCAGCCAAGATGCTGGCAGAGGAAGACGTCTTCGAGACACCCCTCCACATCCAGTTCGTCATGGTAGGCCGCACAGGGTTCAGCGCCACATCTAAGATGCTCCAGTACTGCGTCGAGGAGCTTCCCCCCGACTGGACGTGGAGCGTCTGCGCTCTAGGCCGAGCGGAGCTCCCCATAGGGGCCGTCGCCATGACCCTGGGCGGCCACGTCCGGGTGGGCATGGAGGACAACATATTCCTCAAGCGCGGCGAGCTCCTGAAGACCAACGCGGACCTGGTGAAGAGGATCGCCACCATAGCCGAGGCCCTCAACATAGAGGTAGCCAAGCCTAACGAGGCCAGGAAGATCCTCGGGATAGGGAAGTGATACCATGGACAAGCTCATCATCACAGCCGCCGTCACCGGCGGAGAGTACGTCAGCAAAGTTACGACGCCCCACGTACCCAGCACCGTGGACGAGATAGTGAAGGAGGTGGTGGCCAGCGTCGAGGCCGGCGCCAGCATAGTGCACCTACACGCCAAGGACCCTGTCACAGGTGAAGCCTGGAGCGGAGACCCTAACCCGCTGCTGAAGGAGTACATCGAGCGCATCAGGGAGGAGGTGGACGTGGTCATCAACGTCACCACCGGCGGAGGACGCGTGGGCAACCCGCCCGAGGTCTGGGACCGGCTCGTGGAGGAGCGGTGCCGGCTGGGGGAGGAGATGATGAGCCTCAACATGGGCACCATGAACAGGTGGGCGGAGCACCCCACCGGCGAAATATTCCTCAACACGGTGAGCATCATCGAGCGGTGGTGTGGATACATGGTGAAACACGGCGTGAAGCCCGAGCACGAGGTCTACGACACGGGCATGATCAACGTGTGCAGACAGCTGGCCGACAAGAAGATCGTGCCAGAGCCGCTGCACGTCCAGTTCGTCATGGTGGGACGCACAGGGTTCCTGCCCACGCCCAGGATGCTCCAGTACTGCGTCGACCTTCTGCCCCCCACTTGGACGTGGAGCGTCTGCGCCCTGGGCCGCAACGAGGTGCCCATGGCCGCCGTGGCCACTGTGATGGGGGGCCACGTAAGGGTGGGCTTCGAGGACAACGTGTTCCTGAGGCGCGGCGTCCTGGCAGAGTCGAATGCTCAGCTGGTCACCAAGGTGGCCAACATAGCCCGGGAGCTGGAGCGTGAGGTCGCCTCGGTGGACGACGCGCGAGAGATGCTGGGCCTCAGAAAGCCATGAATCATCATAAACAAACTAAAAATTGTTTCACGTTTTCACCAGCTCGCCAGCTGATGACGTTGAGAGGCCGCATTCTTCAGCTGCATTTCTAAGTCCTTTATCCTCAGTAACTAGAGTGGCCTCCAGTTGTATCGCTGCCGTAATGTAACTCGAATCGTAGTAACTGATGCCGAACCTGTCAGCGTTACTCAGCACTTCCAGTCGCTCTGAGAGCTTCAGCTGGGGCTCGACCTTGAGTCTGAGCATCGTCTCGTGGAACGCGGTGAGTAGAATCCGTGACTCTTCTTCTGTCACCCTTTTAAATAAGTGCAGCTCCTTCCAGACGGCGTTTCCCAGCTCATAGGCGGCTATGGCTGTCGTCGCGCCGCTTTCTGGAATCCAGCCCACTCTAGTTAGCAGCATTATGCTGTTCGCGTCCAAGAGTAAGGTCTTCAACGCTCGTCCCTGCTACTTCTTATCAGCCCCACAAGGTGGTCTTCGGGAGTCTTCTGAAGTATCTTCGCTGCCTTTGTGAGAATTTCCTGGTACTCCATGTCTTCCAGCCGTTGTACTTCTCTGGCTACGGCCTCGTTGATGAGCCTGTTGATATTCACCCCTTGCTCCTTGAGTTTTGCCTTGTGCTCAGCAGGTATCTTGGCCGTGATCGTCGTCTGCGCACCCATAGTATTACCATGTGATCAATACTTTAAAGGTATTAATAAACAATGGTGGCGCCCCTGCGAACATCATTCTAAAAGAAACCCTTCTCCTAAAAGATAATAAGAGGAGTCCCGCCTAACTCTTTTGATCGCATTGGACTTGAATGATAGCAAAGCCAAGAGGGTCACCATAAACCTGGACGAGGTGATAACCCGCAGCGACGGGACCAAGGCCCCCATGAGGGAGTTCGTCAAGGAGATGCTCCACTATAACCCCGACTTCGAGATAGTCACAAGCCCCAAGGGTGAGACCTGGTACCTCCGCAAGAAGCAGGAGTAGCCGGGCAAACCGTTTAAACAGACTCCCTCTTATTCATTTCACTGAGATGGTACTCAACGCCCCCTACACGTACCCCGGCCTGAGGGGTGTCAGGAAGGCTGCCGAGATTTGCCTCAAGTGCGGCGTCTGTTGCGCGGTCCCCGAGTACGGGTGCCCCGCCCAGTACGACCCCCAGTTCAACCCAAAGCACACCTACATCTACGACTGCCTGGGCGCCGAGAAGCCCGCCTCCAACCCCAGCATCTGGCAGTGCGTCAGCTG
>DATKWY010000069.1:0-3439 GCA_035529295.1 Candidatus Desulfaltia sp.
ATCTGGACCACGGCGCTGGCCACCATCTGGGCGGCCCCTATGAGGCCGATGATGGCGGCGGTGCCCCCCAGGGCCTCCACGTATAGGGCGTAGTATGTGCCCGGGAGCTCCACGAAGAAGTCCAGGACCAGCCAGCTCACCACCATGACCAGGAAGTTGCCCTCCATGAAGCTGAACTCTGAGCGCAGTCGGCCCAGCAGCCCTGGACGCCGATCATTCTCGACTGTTATCTGCTCAGCCGTCGCCTGCGCCTCTCCTCAACCGGTCAGACTTTCTCGGGCTGCTCCCTCAGGAACGCGTTCGGGCTTACCCGGACCTCATGGGCGTAGGTCACCTTACCGTTGACTCTGCACCCGTCGCCGATGTACACGGTGTCCCCTGAGACGGTGTCACACTCCACGTTCTCCAAGTGGACCTCGCCGCCCTTCACCCAGTCGGTGATGAGCTCGCCTTCGTCCCCCCACCCCTTAGGCTCCACACGTACGTAGTCCGCCTCCACGCCTCCCCTGATCCTGCTGACGGAGTTGCTCATGATTAGCTCGAACCTCCCCGCCTTGACGCCGCCGGCCCTCATGCAGCCCTTCACCTTCACGTGGCCGTCCGACTCGATGCCCTTCTCGGCTGAGATGCTGCCGGAGGAGTACAGGTCCCTCACCTTCACCCTGCCCTCCACCGTCGTTGAGCCTGAGACCTCCATGGTTTCGCCCTCAGCGTCTCCATCAACCCTCAGGCTGCCCGACTTGGATAGCTGAGTGAACTTGAGGCTGCCGCGGACGCTGGCGGAGCCGCTGAAGGACATGGTCTCGGCCTCGGCGTCTCCCTCGATGGTAAGCGAACCGCTTGTATCCAGGTCTCGGACCTTTATTCCTCCGGGGAGTACGCAGCTGCCTCCGGTGTGAACCCTTTCTGGGCCGATCTCGGCTCGGCCCGATGCCTTAACTTCCCCGAGCCCGGGCACCGTGACGCGCCCCGAGCCCCTGATTATCGTAACGGGTAGCTTCGTGTAATCCATGTTCATCAGGGCAATGGACTCGCCTTCTTTTTTAAAGGAGACTCACCTGTGGAAGTCTCAACCTGTAGTCACATATTGTTACTAGGCCAAAAGAAGGGGGCCTAGTGGTCTAGGCCACGTCGAAGAAGTGGGTGGGCGGGTACTTGGGGAGGTCACGGGCGAAGGACGTGTCAGGCCAGAAGTAGTTGATGACCTGGTGGGTCACCTCCGTGGGGATGGTTAGACTCCTCCACGTCCTGTGGTACTGCTCCTGACTGTCCACCTCGTGGATGAGGCACCAGTTGAACTTGACCTGGCTGGGCCCGTAGAGGCCCTTGAAGCCCACGTTGTTCTTCTCGCACTCAGACCTCACTGATTCCACCCATCGCATCAGGCCGTCCCTTGTACCCGACCAGTCGAAGTAGTTTATCACTATCATCTCTGTACGCCTCCGATGGTCAATGGGGGAGAAACCCGTGAACGGCTACACATGCCCCGGATATATGGGTTATTCCTGGGGCTTCTCAGGGTTTTTCAGCATGAGCCAGGTGTAAACAAGGCCGATCAGTAGAAAACCCGACTGGAGCACCCATGGAAGTGCGGGTATCAGATGATATATGTATCCCCCAGCAAGGCTGCCCAGTGTCTTGGGGAGGAATATCAGGAACCCGCTGGGGAACCCGATCCCAGCCACGCCCAGGGTTATACCGCTCCCAAGCCCGGCCATTATTCTGCCCCTGATCTCCCTGGGGATACTGTCAGCCAAGTACACCTGGGACGCGATCCACATGAGGACAGACGCCAACACTATGACCGTGTAGATGGCCAGCACATCCCAGAACCCTGTGGCTAGGGTGAACAGGAACATGCACGGAATGGATAGGAGGAAGCCAGCAAGGAAACACCTTCGGGGACCCAGCCTGTCCACTATCTCCCCGATGAAGAGACTCAGGACAGCCCTGGCTACGCCGCTCCACAGGAGGATCACCCCCCACTGGTAGGGGTCTAGCCCTATCTCTAGGGCCGCGTATATTATCCAGAAGGGCAGGATCATGCTGCTGAGGAAGGAGAGCATCATGCTCAAGGCTGCGTATATCCGTATGTTGTCCCAGACCCACCTCAACGTCGTCACCATGTCCCTGTAGGCGTTCACGAAGAGGCGTGGCGGGTTCCAGTCCATGGGCTCAATTTTAGGGAGGGTCTCCTTCAGGAATAGTAATCGGAGGGCGGCAACCACCAGGCCGGTGATGAAGCTGAAGATGAACCCTATGCGCATCGCCGGGATGAGTTCGAACTTGGCTATGAAGAGGCCCGCTATGTAGGGGGCTATGATCCTGATGATGTTGGGTAGGGCGAAGTTGAAGGCGTATAGCCTCCCCCGTTCGCCCACGGGGATGCTGTCAGCCATCACCGCGTTCATGGCTGGTAAGTAGAAGAGGACCATCTGTTGATAGATCATGGCGAAGGCGGCCCACTCCCAGCCTGGGGCGAACAGGAACACGAGGAAGCTGGACACGTAGAGGAGGGTGGAGTATGACACGAGGCGGACCCGGCCGCTCTTGTCAGCGATGTAACCGCCTATGGGGTAGAGGAGCATGGCGCCGAGGCTGCCCAGGGCGTTGATGAGGCCGATGGTGGGGATGCTGGCCCCCAGGGCAAACATGTAGCTGCTGATGAAGTTATCTATGTTGGTGTCGCTCATGCTCCAGATGGCTCTGCTCATGGTTAGGACGAGCACGTTGCGGGGTATCAGTGTCCTTTTAGGGGTCTCCTCCACTAAGCCTCCACCAGTTAAAGATAGCTCAAGGGGCTTGGGTGATTAAAGTTTGTGCAGGAAGGATGGAGCGTTTAAGGCGATATGCCCATGCTCTCTCGCAGCCACAAGTTTTTAGAGACACTTAGGATTTTGGTTATCTTTTTCGTGTGCTGTTGTCTTGATTACGTCGGGCGGGTTATCTGTCTAATAATAAAAATATTCGCCATTATATGATACCCCCCTACCTTTTTTGCACATATGCTCCGGGTCATGGCCTCGCGGGATGAGTTAACTCGTTTTATGACTGAAAAAACCACCATAAAATGATACCCCCCTACGTTTTTTACACATCACCCCTCGTCTGAGTCGTTCTGATGTGCTGAAAGGACCGTGATTCTGTGTGGAATGGACGGCGTTTTTGCATAGAATCGTATCGTGTTGGACCGGTTCCGCGGCTCCTTTTAGCGTGGGGTGTCCGTTTCAGGTTCATCTTGCTCTACCCCCTCCCCCCTTACTGGGGCTCCGGTGCTGGCGTGGTGGGCGTATCGTTAGCTTGGTGGCTTATACCGTCCTAGAGGGTATAAGGCGGAAAAAAAATTCCATCTTCTGCCTCCTGCTTTTTCTCAGTGAGATGCTTCACCACGTTTCAGTGGTGTGCCCACGGAGAACATGGTTTCTAAAAAATCTCTAAT
>DATKWY010000070.1:0-4253 GCA_035529295.1 Candidatus Desulfaltia sp.
CCCCTCACCCCGGAGACGGAGCACCTCCTGGGCGAGCAGGAGTTCAGGGCCATGAAAGAAACCACCTACTTCGTCAACGTGGCCCGAGGCAGGATCGCCCACGAGCCCAGCCTACTGAGAGCCCTGGAGGAGGGCTGGATATCGGGCGCCTACCTGGACGCCTTCGAGACCGAGCCCCTCCCCCGGGACCACCCCCTCTGGGCTATGGAGAACGTGTTCCTGGTGCCCCATGACAGCCACAGCAGCCCCCACATAGGGGACCGGGTGGTGGAGATATTCGCCGAGAACCTGGAGCGGTACATCCTAGGAGAGCCCCTCCTCCACGTCTGCGACCCCAGGCGGGGATACTAGCCTTTTTTTAGGAGTACCTAACCATATATTTGATTCCATCGGAGACCAACAGATGACCAGCTACGCCATCGTCCACGGCGACGACACCGACGGCCTCACCTGCGGAGCCTTCCTCAAGAGGCTCACCGGCTGCGAGGTCTACCTAGCCAACTACGACAACCTTGACAACGCCCTTTCAAAGGTCCAGCCCCCCGTCACCAGCCTCACCGTCTGCGACCTCAACATCAGGGAGGCCCTGGGGCCCGAGCTTCGCCGCATTAGGGGCTTCGCGGATGTCACCATCATTGACCACCACCAGATGGACCAGGCCTTCATGGACGAGCTGAGGGGGATGGGGGTCTCGGTCACACTGGACACCAGGGACTGTGCCGCCGTCCTCGTCTACGACACTTACAGGGATCAGCTGGGCCCGGAGGCCGCCCGCCTGGCCGCCTACGCGGCCATCAGCGACATGTTCGAGGAGGGGCCCCTGGCCTCAAGCATCTTGGGCAGGATGGACCGCAAGTTCGTGCAGCACGAGGCGCAGATACTGACACACGCCCTCGCAAGGGACCAGACCCTGGACTTTAAACGCATCATCATCGATGAGCTCAGCGAGTTCAGCTACCCTCACAGGATACCGGGGGCTGTGGAGGCGGCGGTGAGGTGCCTGGAGGAGATGGCCGCCATCAAGGAGGCCATACGCGGGGCCGCAACGGTGAGGGGCAGGGTGGCCGTCATGGAGGCAGTGGGTGAGCACAGCACCGGGGCCATAGCCAACCTGCTAATGGACACCCTGGGGGTGGACGTGGGGGTCAGCTACAAGCAGAACGGCGAGTACATGAACGTGAGCCTCCGCGGCGAGACGGACCTCAAGGAGCACCTGGGGGATATATCCAAGGAGCTGGGGCGCACCCTGGGGGGCTTCGGCGGCGGCCACCAGCGGGCCAGCGGCGTCAAGCTGCCCCGGGAGCGGCTGGCTGATTTTCTGGACCAGGTCGTGCGGCGCCTCAGCCCCTGACCCTGCGGCTCCACATGTTCTTCCTGTGCATATCCCTGAGCCTCTCCTCCATGGACTCAAGCCGGCCCGGGTCGAAGGGAGTCCACACCGATTCGTCTATGTAGGTGCTGGTGAGCTCCCTGGTAAGGCATATTGTGACCGTGCACTCCTTCGCATTGGGGCCTGCGTCCGTGCACCTTAGACAGTTCATGGCCTTGGCAAGCTTGACGAGCCTGACCCTGTTGTGGGGGTTGTCCAGCCCGTAGTAATCCGCGTTCCTGTAGTTGATCTCCCTCTCCATGCCGGTGTCACTGTACAGGATGTAGGTCTCACCTTCCACGATCCTCTGGACCGGGGAGAATATGCGCCTATAGACCTTGAGGTTGACGCGCTGGCCCTCCACCACCACAGGGAGCCCCTCGCCGCGGCTCAGTCCAAGTCACCCCCCAAACCGGACGACACCTGAGCCTTTAATCCTCAGCGGCTTCCTCGAGCTCCCTGTAAGCCCTCAAAGGGTCAGGGCTCTTCATTATGTAGGAGCCTGATGTGAAGAGGTCCACGCCCCTCCTCCGTGCCAGCCTCACCGTCTCCGGGACCATGCCCCCGTCTACCTCCACGGTGAGGCTGCTTCTCAGAGCCTTGAGCTCCTCTACCTTGTTCAGGCACTCAGGCAGGAACCTGCTGCCATACTTGCCTGGGTTCACCGTCATAACCATGACGCCGTCCAGCTCTCCAATCACGGGGGTGATCCTCTCGACGAGGGTTTCGGGGTTTATGGCAAGGAAGAGGCACACGCCGGGCGTCCTCAGCTTCCCTACCTCGGCCTCCACGTCTCGGAGAGACTCGGCGTGGATTATCAGGGTTCCCCCGCTGCTCCTGAAGCGTTTCACATACCTCTGCACGTCGGCCACCATGAGGTGGACCTGGTAGTGGGGCCCCTCAGGGAGCCTGAGGTCGAAGTCCAGGGACCTGCTGGGCACGAACACGCCGTCCATCACATCCAGCTGGATTATGGGGGCGAACCCCATTACCTTGCGGAGGCTGGCGTCAAGCTCGTCTTGGTCGGAGGCTATCACGGCGGGGATGATGCGGGGCTGCTTGTTCATCACCCGTCTCTATATTTCTGGTGTTATTTTATTTTATGCAGAACCCCGGCCGAATGTTTTATTCAAAGTGGTAATGTCTCAACATTGTGAGATATTGCCTTTTGTTTCCCGGTTCACTGTCACTCTCCACTATCAGGGCGATAAAAATAACAGTCTATCATTTTTTCACTGAAAACGTCTCTAAACCCTATAGATTGGGCTAACCCTAATTATGGTTATATATAGTGGAGATATATTTTATACACAAAAAGTATCTATCATTAACCATCACATACTGGGATCAGGATAACGCGGGGAAGCAGATGAAGGGGGGTAAGGTGAACCAGGGGAAACCCATACATATTCTCCACGTGGACGACGAGGAGAACCAGCTGGAGTTCACCAAGCTCTTCCTAGAGGAGATCGATAAGAATGTGGTCATAGACTCGGTCTCCGACCCCAACGAGGCCGTGAAGCTAGCCTCCAAGAACAACTACGACTGCATTGTGAGCGACTACAAGATGCTCACCATGAGCGGCATAGAGCTGGCCCAGAGGGTCCGGCAGATGAGCAAGGTCCCCTTCATCCTGTACACCGGGCAGGGCAGCGAGGAGGTGGCCCAGTCGGCCTTCGAGGCTGGCGTGGACGACTACCTGAAGAAGGAGTCTGAGCCCAGCCACTACCAGGTGCTCGCCAAGCGTGTGCGGCAGAACGTGGACAAGTACCGGGCCGAGCAGCTATACCACAATGTGGTTGACGAGAGCCGGGACGGCATCATCATTCTAACGGGCGCCACCGTGGCCTTCACCAACGACGCAGCCACCAAGATGATGTGCAGCGAGGACACCGAGAGTCTGGTAGGGCGAAGCATACTGGACTGCATCATAGACAGCGAGAAGGAGCTCCTAGCCAAGCTCGACGTCGCCGAGAAAAAGAAGGGCGCCGCACCATTCTTCGAGGTCCAGTTCAGGACCGGGGCCGGAGCCATAAGGGTGGCCGAGGTCTCCTCCACCGGTATGAGCTACCTCGGCCAGGAAGCCCACCTCTGCTTCTTCAGGGACGTGACCCGGAGGAAACGGATGGAGGAGAGGCTGGAGGTCCTGCACCAGCAGGCAGTCAAGCTGGGCGGCCTCATGGACCCCAAGGTCATAGCTTCGGCCACCCTGGACATCATGATGGGTGTCTTCGAGTATCAGACCCTGTCGTTCCACGTGGTGGAGGACGGCTACCTCAAGACCCTGGACGTACGAGGTGCCCCTCGCCTGGGCCTGTCTCTCGCCATGGACGGCCCCGGCATAACAGTGAAGGCAGCGCGGGAGAGGCACAGCATCTTGGTAAACGATGTCCGCCTGTGCAAGGACTTCTTCAAGGGCTCCGTGAACTCTATGAGCGAGTTGGCAGTCCCTGTGGTCCTGAACAGGGAGACCATAGGTGTACTCAACGTGGAGAGCCTTGAGCTGGACGACTTCACCGAAGAGGACAGGAAGCTTTTGGAGGCCCTCAGCCCTCATGTAGCTTACGCCTTGAGTCGATCCAAGTCAAGGAAGCCCGGTGATGCAGTCGAAACCGAGAAGGCCCTGAAGCTTGATTACGCGTTGGGGCGGCTGGAAGATGCCGAGAAGGTGGAGGCCATGATCCTAAGTGAGCTCCAGAGCTCCCTGAGGTCAATTAAGGACGCCTCTGATATCCTAAGGGACCAGCCTGAGATGCTTCCCGATCTAGCCACCAGCATAGACATGAGCGCCGACCACGCGTCTAGAGTCGCCGACCTGATCCGGGAGAAAGTGTCATCCTCAATCATGAATGGCTCCTTCTCTGAGGTCAATTCAGTGGTGAAG
>DATKWY010000071.1:0-3095 GCA_035529295.1 Candidatus Desulfaltia sp.
CACATGCATAGCTGGGGCAATACTCCTCTGTATAGGTTTAACCACCAAAGAACTGGAGGTCACATCCTGGGAGAAGATAAAGAACATAGCGCGCCTCATCGTCGAACACCACCCGCCATGGCTCAGAGACCGGTGCCTCCACATCAGAGTCCTTGGCGTTGACGTTTACCCGTGCGCGAGATGCACAGGAACCGTCCTAGGCCTCGCGCTGACGCTGATCGCGGCCCCCAGATGGGGTACCCCGTTGATTCCCTGGCTCCTCGCTCTACCTGCCTTCCTCGACTGGGGGACACAGAAACTCGGCTTGAGAGAGAGCAACAACAAGCTCAGACTCGTGACAGGTTTTACGCTGGGCGCCGCCTCAGCAATAGCCCAACCAATGAACGTGTACAGCAGGGCGTCAGTTCTCATCAGCTACGCCGCCATGAGCGCCTTCATTCTTCACAGCTCACGTTTATCGCCAACGATGCGGATAGGTGGAAAAGGGTACACAGTCGCCCCTGGAGAACCGTGAATAGATTTAAACCCATCATATAACTATTCACATCGACTTGGTGTCAAGCGCCCTGAAGAAAAGGTTCGAGGAAACCGTCCAGTCCATGATCAGGCCACTGGCGGGCATGGGTGTGACACCCAACCACGTCACCGCCCTTGGAGTCCTTGTGGCGTGCCTCACGGCCTGGCTCTACTGGACCTGGGGGGGCGACAGGCTCCGGCTGGTGGCCGCAGCGGCCACCCTCATCCTATCGGGGCTGCTGGACGCCGTGGACGGGGTGCTGGCCCGGTCCACCGGAAACGCGTCAAGGTTCGGAGGCTTCCTAGACTCCGTGGCCGACAGGTACAGCGACGCCCTGGCCTTCTCGGGCCTGGTCCTGGGCGGCCTCTGCGACGCCTGGGTGGGCCTCGCGGCCCTGGTGGGCTCCCTCATGGTGAGCTACTGCAGGAGCAGGGCGGAGGCTGAGGGCGTCAAGATGGCGGGGGTGGGGCTCGCCGAGAGGGCTGAGCGGATGCTGCTGCTGGCCGCGTTGAGCCTGGCCTCCTACTGGTGGCTGCCCGCCCTGAACGTGGGAGTCGCCGCCTTGGCTGCGCTGGCTCACCTGACGGTGGTCCAGAGAACACTTTACTTCAGAAAAAGGGTTGAGGGCCCCTAGTCTGAGGGGCCTCTTGGTCTCCTGCGCCGGGGGACGAAGCGTCTGTCCTCCTTGGCGCGGATGTTAACAACTCCGCGGTGGACGGCGCAGCTGATACACAGATATTTAGTGGTCTTGGTGCGGTTAATGCTCGCACCCTGGTCCTTGAGCTCCTTCATGATCCTGGAGTCCACCAAGCTCGTGTACCTTGTGGTCCTCTTGGCCTTGTCTCGTGGTACTTGGGCGCCGCAGTAGCTGCACTGAACCATGCCGGACCGCCCTTTCCCTCCTTTGCTGCGTCCTCCGCTACTTCTTTTCTTTGGCATCTCCCAAGCCTCACCACGTATCCATTGAGGTCCGTTATAAATGCTGCGAGATATGCCTTTATGCGCCTAGGAATCCTGTGAGGCCAGTCTATCCAGCATCCCCATCACGGCTTCACGGTATATCGTGTGGGCTACGACGGTGTAACCCTCCTGGCTGAGGTGAACACCGTCGTCACTGTACCTGAGGTCCAGCCTCTGCTCCGGGTTAGCTGTCGCCGAGAATAGGTCCACGTAGGGGAGCCCTTCGGCCTCGCAGTGTTCACGTAGCAGCGCGTTGAGAGCCCTTATCCTTTCGTTGAAGTGGGGTGAGCCCTCCACGGGGGTCACGGCGCAGACGACTGGTTCCGCCCCTATGCGTCGGGTCCTCTCCGTGAGCTCGACAATGTTGCCAGCGACATGCTCCAGGCTAGCACCAGTGTAGAGGTCGTTTATCCCCGCCCACATAATAACATAGTCCGGCTCCTCCCGGGCGACGCTGCGGTCGAACCGTTCAAGCATGCCGTCGGTGCTGTCCCCGTTGACCCCCTTGTTCACTACCACTACGTTGAAGCCGCAGTTACTGCTGAGGCCGCCCCTCATGAGGGCCTCCAGGACCGCCGTGTAGGGGTAGTACCGGGTCCCAGAGTAGCCGACGGGTGACATGAAGCCTGCGGTCATGCTGTCGCCTAGAGCCACATAGGTCACCCAGCCGTCGATAGGCATGATGGTTCAAAGAGGTGCGATGTTAAATAGGTATGCCCCAATCTAAACCAGGTGAAATTTTGTCAGGTGTTCTCCCCGAGGAGCTTTTAGCTGACCTGGTCTTGGTGAACGGGCAGGTCATAACCGTCAACCCCTTCGACTCCGTGGCTGAGGCCGTGGCCGTGAAGGACGGCAGGGTGCTCAGGGTGGGGTCAACCGTGGACGTCAAGAGGCTTGCCGGCAGGAAGACCAAGATCATCGACCTGAAGGGGCGGGCCCTCTTCCCGGGGTTCATCGACACCCACGAGCACTGCATCA
This sequence comes from Candidatus Desulfaltia sp., assembly GCA_035529295.1. Taxonomy (GTDB): domain Archaea; phylum Thermoproteota; class Bathyarchaeia; order TCS64; family TCS64; genus RBG-16-57-9. The sequence goes on from DATKWY010000071.1 coordinate 2,456, forward strand.
GGCGGGGCCTCCAGCTGGACTGGGTGAACTGTAAGGCCATGGGCTCCCTGGGGGAGGTGGTGGAGGCCCTTAAGGCTAAGGCCGGGTCGATGGAGGGCGAGTGGGTTGTGGGAAGCTGGTTCGACGAGAGCCAGTGGAAGGACAAAAGGTTCCCCAACAGGTACGACCTGGACAAGGCGTCAGCCGTCCACCCTATCTACTTGGGCAGGGCGGGGGGCCACAACGCCGTGGCCAACAGCCTGGCCTTGGAGCTGGCGGGCATCACCAAGGACGCGCCCCAGCCCCACGGAGGCAACATCGAGAGGGAAGAGAACGGTGAGCCCACGGGGCGGCTGGACGAGATCGCCGCCATGGACATGGTCAGGGATATTATCCCCCAGCCGGGGCCTGATGAGGAGGTGGAGCTGCTGTCCAGGAACTGGCCCACCATAGAGGAGGAGCTTCTCAGCTGGGGCATCACCACTGTCCACGAGGCCCACATAAAGGCGCCCCAGGCCCTCGCCTACCAGAAGCTGGACCGTGAGGGTAGGCTGAAGATGCGGGTAGGCCTCATGCTGGACGGCATGACCCCCTACAAGGGGTACGCCGCAGATGACCTCACCAGACAGGGCATAACCACCCCCTTCCAGTGGAGCGACAG
>DATKWY010000072.1:0-2222 GCA_035529295.1 Candidatus Desulfaltia sp.
CATGAGGGAGGTCTACGTGGAGTCACCCAACGTGAAATGGGACGACGTGGGCGGCCTGGAGGAGGTCATCCAGAACCTGAAGGAGGCCGTGGAGTGGCCCCTGAAGAAGCCTGAGATGTTCACCAGGCTGGGCATAAACCCCCCGAAGGGCATACTTCTTCACGGACCACCAGGCTGCGGTAAGACGCTTCTCGCGAGGGCGGTGGCATCCGAGTCTGAGGCTAACTTCATCAGCGTCAGGGGCCCCGAGATCTTCAGCAAGTGGGTGGGCGAGTCGGAGAAGGCCATCCGGGAGATATTCCGGAAGGCGAGGATGGCTGCCCCCAGCATCATCTTCTTCGACGAGTTCGACGCCCTGGTCCCCTCCAGGGGCTCATCTGCCGACAGCAGAGTAACTGAGAGAGTCTTAAGTCAATTGCTGACGGAGATCGACGGCCTCCTCAGCTTACAGAACGTTGTGGTTCTCGCGGCCACCAACAGGCCCGACATAATAGACCCGGCAGTCCTGAGGCCCGGCAGGTTCGACCGCAGGGTCTACGTGTCTCCGCCGGACATGGGCGCCCGCCTGAAGATACTGCAGATCAAGACCAAGGACATGCCTCTGGCCGAGGATGTGAACCTGGAGAGCCTAGCCCGCAGGTTGGACAGCTACAGCGGGGCCGACATAGACTCCGTGGTTAGGGAGGCCGGCTTCTACGCTCTAAGGAAGAACCCGGACACCGAGAAGGTGAGCATAGCGGACTTCGAGAAAGCCATAGTAGAAATTGCCCCCAGCATCACGCCCGAGATGGTGAAGTGGTACCAGGACACCAATAAACGGTTCAAGGAAACGGGCAAACCACCCATAGACATAGTGTAGGTGAATAGTATGGACGTTAAACTACTACCCGCAACCATCATAGAGCAGCTGGAGCGGAGCGGCCCCCTCAAGTTCGACGAGCTCCTCAAACAGGTTCAGAAGCGCCACGAGGCCCTCTCGGAGCTCTTCGACAGGCTCCTCGGCAACGGGTTCGAGGTGGAGGTGGATGAGAAGGTGCCTTTCAACGGCATGGTCTCCGACACCCTAATTACGCTTAGCTCCCTGGTGAGCCAGCTGACGACGAAGCAGGTGGACGCGATTGTTGCAGCATATAACAGCGGCTACTACCAGACGCCCCGCAGGGTCAGCGTGGAAAAGGTGGCCGAGAGGGCGCGGGTGCCCCGGACGACGCCGCAGGAGCACCTGAACAAGGCTGAGAACAAGCTCATCTCATCGATCATACCCCAGATCCAGTTCTACTCAAGGAAATATATCACACACTGAACTGGGCCCCCAATCAAACAAATTAGCTAAAAGTAACCAAAAAATTAAGAGGGTTTTGAAAATCATTTTTTATGGGTGCTGCGGGCGTCATCGTGTACCCCAGTGACTGGACCTTCCACTGCGGCAGGCTATCCTAATTTTCATATCGTTTATATTTTGGGCATCGGTGCACCGTACGAACAACCGGGGTACGTGCTTTGGCAACAGTTACCAAGACCATACGCGACATGATGAAGAGCCGCAACCTCATGGTAATCACCGTCACCCAGAGCCTCTTCATGTTAACGGCGAGCCTATGGTGGCCCTACTGGAGCCTCTACATCCTGGAGCTGGGCACCAGCAAGACCCTCATGGGCATGATGTTCATGGCTGAGACCGTCGCCCAGCTCATCTTCCAGCTGCCCGGGGGCATCCTCACTGACCGGCTGGGCAGGAAGAAGATGATCATGCTGGGCAGCGTCCTCCGCGCCACATCCCCCCTCATCTACGTGTTTACGGGGAGCTGGCAGTTCGTCATCCTGGGCATGTTCGTCACCCAGATGAGCAACATGATGATCCCCGCCATCGACGCGTTGATCGCTGAGAGCACCAGCGTGGAGCACCGGGCCATGGGGTACGGCACCTTCAGGATGATGACTCTCCTCCCCATGATCATCACTCCCTACATAGGCGGAGTCGTCACCGACGCCCTAGGCGTCTTCGGCGGCGTACGCGTCGCCATAGCCTGCACCGCGGCGGTGGCCTGGATCAACGTACTCATCCGTTGGAGGTTCCTAGAGGACAAGTACACGGCTGATCACACCTCAAGCCGCCTGGACGCCCTGAAGGAGGTGCGCTCCGTCCCCAAGCCCATATGGACGCTCATAGCCGTGGCGGCCTTCGCCAGCATCGGCCTCAGGGTCGCGTCCCAGTTCCTGGC
>DATKWY010000073.1:0-2848 GCA_035529295.1 Candidatus Desulfaltia sp.
TCCTATGCCGGCTGGGCCTACCTCCAATTTACTGCCTTTGATGCCAAGCATCTTCGGGACGCATGGTCCGGTGAGGTCGGAGTCAAGTATAGCCACCTTCTTCTCTCCGGCTAATGCCGCCGCCAGGTTCACGGTGACTAGGCTCTTACCTACACCGCCTTTTCCGCTTATGATAGCTATCTTGTGTTTTACTCTGCTCATCCGCTGTTCGATGAGCGCCTCGTCCTTGTTCTTCTGCTCCCACGGGTTTGTGGCATCCATTTTCGTGTCCAAGGCATATCACTTTAGGCTAGCTTAAATCATGTTTTCTTATCGCCATCAATAATAAATCTATCCCTAACCAGCAGGCCGATTCGCAACATATTTAGGCATGCCTAACACCCTCATATGATCCCATTGGTCAAAATAGGTGTAATAATCTGCGACCGTAACCGCACGTGCACAGGTAACAAGTGCTTCAAGTCGATCATTGAGCGCGATGGCGCCTTCGCCGAATGCCCGAAGGATGAGCCCATCGAGGTGGTGGGCTGGATGGCTTGCGGGGGGTGCCCTGGGGAGCGCCTGGAATACGCGCCGGCTGACATGAAGAAGTATGGGGCCGAGGAGATATACTTGGCCAGCTGCTACCTAGCCGGGTACCCAGTATGCCCGTACATCGAGGACCACAAGAACTACATCGAGACGGTTGTGGGGCTGCCTGTGAAGGTGGGGACCCACCCCATGCCGGCTAACTACATCAAGGCTCACACCAAGATAGGGGACTGGAAGCGGGACGCCGCCGACAAGTGGATGGCCCCTATCACGGGTGATAAGGCTGACGCGGACAAGTACGACTCAACCAGCTCCAACTTCCTTAAAAAGTGAAGCCTCCCTCTAAATCTCTTTAACGACGCCCCTTTTCTACATGAGCTCCAGGAGCTTCACCATCATGTCCGTCTCGGTGACCACGCCCAGCAGCCTCATCTTGTCCTTGCTGTCCACCACCCAGACGCATGTGTTGTCCCCCTCCATAAGCAGGTGGAGGGCGTCCTCTATGCTGTCCTCCTCCGTCAGCACCTCAGGGTGATCCAGGGGCAGCAGCCCTATCTCCAGCCTCTGCTTCTCCTCGGGGAAGGTGAGAAGCGTCTCCAAGTTGGTCTGGCCGATGATCTTGTTGCGCCTGATGACGGGGTACTCCCTGTTTCTGCAGCCCTGCACAGCTTCCAGGGCCTCCTTGATCCTCATGTTCTCCCTCAGGACCACGGGGTCCGGGATCATGACGTCTCTGATCTTGATCTCCCTGAACCGTTCCCAGTTCTCCCCCTTCTAGAGCAGGTGGTAGAGGACGTGTACGGCCTCCTCCTGCTCGCTGAACTCGTCCACGGGCTGCACGTGCTCGTAGAAGCTGATGTCTCGGCTGATGAAGTAGCTGGTGGCCGCCGCTATGAGCGTGAATATTATGCTGCTGGGCCCCGCCGTCTCGGCCACGAAGGCGACGCTGGTGAGGAGGGTCTTGTTGGCTGCAGCGATTATAGACGCCATGGCCGCTGCGATGACCACCTCCTCACCGGGGATGGGGAAGAACCTGATGTAGGGGGCCCCCAGGGCCGCCCCTATGAAGAGGCTGGGGACGAAGACGCCGCCGCTGCCGCCACTGTTCAGGGTGACGCTGGTGAGAAGCATCTTGAATATTATCAGGGCCAGCAGCAGCCAGATAGACCAGTCGTGGCTCTCCCCCACGACGATGGCGTGAACAGTCTCGTACCCGACGCCCATGATCTGGGGCAGGAACAGGCCCACAGTCCCCACCATGGCGCCTCCTAACACGGGGATGAGTATAGGGTGAACGTGTATGCCCTCCTTCACCCTCTTCACCGCCTCGAAGGTCTTGACGAAGAGGGCCCCGAACACGGCCGTCACTATGCCGATTCCGAAGGCGTGAAGAAGCATCCATGGGGTGGGCAGCTCGAAGGTGGGTATCAGTGGCAGGATGCTCTCGGTGCCCAGGAAGTTTACGGCCACCAGGTAAGCCGAGATGCTGGCCAGGGTCGCCGGGATGAAAGCCCTCCTGGACAGGTCCCTCTTGTAGGGTATCTCCAGGGCGAACATGATGCCCGTCAGAGGAGCCTTGAATATGGCCGCCACCCCCGCCGCGGCGCCGCTGATGAGGAACGTCTGTATCTGGCCCGGCTCCAGGTCAAGCCTCTGCGCTATTAGAGAGCCTATGCCGCCACCCAGCAGGAGGCTGGGGCCCTCGAAGCCGGCGCTCCCCCCCAGGCCGATGGTGATGGAGGAAGCCAGGGGCTCGAAGAGGGTGTCCCGGGCCGTCATGATTCCCCCCTCGTAGTGGTAGGCCTCCAGGAGCCTGTGGCTGCCGCCGCCGCTCTGCTTAGTGGTGGCATACTTGGTCACTACCACATAGGCCACGGTGATACCCACAACTGGAAGAATGACTGTGAAGACTACGCTGGTGTGGATGAGGGCTTCGAACAGCAGATGCGAGTACTGGTAGAACTCGTGGACCACCACCGTGGAGAGCCCTATCACAAGGCCCATGGCTATGCTCACTGTGGCCAGCCTGATGTAGTCGTTGAGGAGACCTGGTGAAAGATACTCCTCAGCAACGGCTCTAAACCTGGCCACGTGCCTCAACATAACCCGCCAAATATACGAGGTATTGAATAACCTTTTTCCCTCAGCCTAGCCTAAAATCACAACATTTTAGACTAACAAACACACCGATTTGACGGGTAACCGTTTGCGTCCCACAGAAAGCCTCGAAAAGCTGGTTGCAGGGCTAAGGGCTGGCCCAGACGAAGAAGCCCACGCAGCGGTAGCCATACTGGTTAAGCCCAACGACGACGACCTG
>DATKWY010000074.1:0-5106 GCA_035529295.1 Candidatus Desulfaltia sp.
GGCCTGGATGGGTCCCTTGACCTCCTCGTAGCTCCTCCGTACAGCGGCGATGTTCATGTCGCCCAGCCTTCCAGGGAAGTACTTCTTGATGGCCTTCTCGATGCTCTCCAGCTTCATGGCGCCCGTGATCTTCACGAAGGCGCCAAGGATGGCTGTGTTGGTGATGGGCCGTCCCAGGGTCTCAAGGGCGATGGTGGTAGCGTCCACGGTGGCGACCTTGAAGTCGCCGCCCAGCTTGACATCCTCAGGGGACTCTGCTGTGTTCAGGAGAACCAAGCCACCTTCCTTGAGGTCGTCCACTACTGCCTGCTGTTTAGCGATTAAGGGGTCTAGGACGATGCTGATGTCAGGGTTGTGTACAAGCATACGCTCCCTGACTCGCTGGTTGTCTAGTCTGACGAAGGCGGTGAGTGGCGCCCCACGACGCTCGGTGCCGTACATGGGGATGGCCTGACTGTACTGGCCTTCCTCGTATGCTGCAGTGGCGAGGATCCTGGATGCGGTGACCGCGCCCTGGCCGCCCCTGCCGTGCAACCTTATCTCGATCAAATTGTTCCCTCTTTGAATCGTTACTCTACCCCACTTGAGTTATTAAGAATAACGATTTCAAATCAAACGAACGATACAAGCATTTAAACCATTCTAGGAATGTCCAGTCAAAACCACCCGGCACTACTTATTTGGTTCTGTCGTTTATATCCGGGATAAAACAATGTCCCGTGTTTAACCTTTTTATTGAGCAATGTGATAACATGTTGGACTAAGTCATGATGGTGGAGAGGGAGCAGGGCTTCCGAAAGATGCTTGAGAAGAGCATCGTCGAGAACATCAAGATAGAGCACCGGGTAGTGCTCATGGGACAGTACCAGACAGCCTACGACCTCCTGCGCGACAGCCTGGACACAGGCATCACCCCGTGCCTCGTCGGCCCCCCAGGCGTCGGCAAGAGCCTGCTGGCCCGGAAGGTGGCCGAGGACACGGGCCGCACCTTCCACGAAGTCTTCTTCGACGAGAACGTCACCCCCAGCCGCCTCATAGGCAGCTTCGACCCCGCCTTGGTGGTCAGGAACGGTCGCAACGTCAGCAGCTTCGAGCCCGGGCCCCTCATAAGGTCCATGGTGGAGGGGGGCCTCTTCGTGGCCCAGGAGCTCAACAGGGCGACCGAGTTCTGCCAGAACAGCCTCATCAGCCCCTTGGAGGAGCGCCACTATCACCTGTTCCCCCTTGGCATGATCAAGGCCCACGAGAACTTTGCGTTCGTGGCCACCCAGAACCCCATAGAGACCTCCGGGACCTACAGGTTGAGTAAGGTGCTGGTGGACAGAATGGGGTGCTGGATCAGACTCGGATACCCCAACAGGGAGACCGAGATGGAGATTATCAGAGAGAACACCCCAGCGTTCAGCCTCCCCGTCTCCGCCCTTGACAAGATCTACGACATAGTGGATGATACCCGGCATAACCCTGCCTTCGAGGTCCCGGCCTCGCCCAGGTCAGGCATCTTCCTCACCAGGCTGGTGAACAAGTACCTCTCCAGGTTCGAGGACGAGAACGCGGCCATCAGGTTCTTCGCGCCGGCTGTTCTCAGCAAGGAGATGAGGGTCCGGGAGGAGGGTAAGACGATCTCCATGCTTGTGGAGGAGATCGTGGAGAGGAGACTCGGGTAGGTGTCCGATAACGCTTATATGAGGTACCCTTTCCAGTTTGCGCACTACTTTATACCAGAGTTTCTTACGCGTATGCGGATGCACCGGGAGGTGGAGGACAAGCCTAGCCCCCGGCAGGGCATCACCATGGGCAGGCTCCTCCTGCCGCCTTTCCTCCGGAAGGGTTACCTGAGCTTCAACGACCTGCTGAACGCGGCGGTGGTAACCAGCGGCGTGGACAGCCAGAAGACGGCCGAGAAGATAGCCGTGGAGATAATGGTGAACGCCCAGTACGAGGACGACAGGCCCCAGTACGACCTGAGCGGCGACGACCTCCTCAGCCTCCTCAGCAAGGCCACCCAGGACACCGTCTACGTGACGCCCTTCGGCAAGGGCCAGGAGAACGATTTTGCTGCGGCCCACAACGCCGACGTGGACGTTTTCACCCAGTACAAGAACCAGCCCGACATAGGCGTAGGCCCCGGGGAGGACGAGCTCATCAAGGCCGGGGTCAAGGTGATGAAGGGCAGCAAGGACGAGGAGACGCGGAGGATACTGGCCGAGATACTGAAGGAGAAGCTCCTGAAGATCGGGCGCGAGTTTGAGCGCCGGGAAGAGTGGGCTAAGCACAGGACCCTGACGCCCTTCCAAGCGGGGGAGGACCCGGACCTCATCGACGAGGAGAGGAGCCTTGAAAACATTCTGGACCTGGGGCGGCAGATAGAGGAGATCAGGTACGACGACTTCCTCATGCAGCAGCGGGAGAAGCAGAAGCGTCACATAGTGTACATCCTGGACATCAGTAACACCATGTTCTACGACCTGGAGGGCATCAACAGCATCAGCTACAGCGTCCTCAGCATGGTGCCCCTTATCTGGGGGCTACGCAGGGAGAAGTACGGTCTCTGCCTGTACGAGAGCAACAGTCACGTCGTCAAGGACTTTTACGAGGAGGCCAACCTGAACAACATATTGGAGGACCTTGTGAACATGGTGACCATGACCACCACGGAGATGGAGCGCAAGTTCAGCGGCGGCTTCACCAGCATGACTTGGGGTGGCACCGTCCCCGGGAAGAGCCTCCAGTGGGCCTACGAGGAGATCACGGACATCAGCGACCGGAGCGACAGAGTGGTCTTCATATTCAGCGACTTCGTGTTGACGCAGCCCGGGGAGGTCTCGGAGCAGAACCTCCAGAATTATTACGTGTTGGAGAGGATGATGGAGCTGGGGGTCCGGGTCTGCGCTTGCGTGTCTCCTCTGGCTAGGAAGAGCATCTTCAGGCCCTACACTAAGGAGAGCTTCGAGAGGATGAGGAAGATGGGCGTCACCATGATAGACACCTACAAGCCCACCAAGTTCCTGGACGAGGTTCACGCCTTCATAGAGGAAGGGTGATCTCAGACTCTTTCGCTTGTTGAGAGTTTCTCTCTTTTGCGCCGCGGCCTTTTCCTTGGTGTTTCCTTCATTATAGATCAATAACTAGAAGAAATACTAACATAACAAGGGGGATGCTCTCATCTTGCGGAGAAAAGTCAAGGGAATTTATCACGCCGTGATGATAACAGGTTGTCAATAAATCCTTGGAAAACGACTCTTCAGAGTAGAGCGGATTGTTTCAGCCGGATTATCATTGAAGTTAAAGTTAAACCCTACACGATATGTCATTCATTTACTTGCTTCATCCCTCTCATGAAGCTTCGTTGACGCTTTCTCTGGGCACCTTTTTCCTTCTCTGAGTGGGTTACTCTCAGTTACCGGGGCTCATCTCTTAACATGCACACGAGGCCGCCGAACTGGGACAGCCTCGCGGTGTGAGATGACCCTGATAGGATCACCCTTGTCTTGACGCCCCGGTTCTGGGCTACCTGCAGAAGCCTCATGGTCCTCCTCGCGTGCTTCCTCTGGAAGGCCTCCAGCACCAACAGGTACTCAGGGGGAGTCTCACCGTAGACCGCGGCCTCCGCGTCTTCAAGGCTGAACACCACGGTTTCTATCCCCTCCGGGTTGCTGAGCCGCCGCTCCAGGGCCCCCATCACTTGGTTCAGGTCGCCCTCTGATGCCTCCAATAGCTTTGACTTGAACATGGGGGTCGACACCAGGCGCCTCACTTCCTCTGGGTCGGATGCCGGTTCTTCTAGGCGGATGAAGGTGACGGTGTTGAGCTCCCAGCCCTTGAGGAGCCAGCTGTGATGCTTCCTGACGTGGGCCATGAAGCCTTCGTAAAGGTCTCCATTCTCGGCGGCCACCAGCATGGTCTTCACTCCTTCGCTGAACCTTGGTCTGAGGTGGTTGACGATAGCCTCGTTGAGGGCATACTTTGACGCCTCGTCTACGTTGGGCCCCGGCTTCACGGACTCGCTGAACACGTCCCACAGGGCGGCGTGGCTCGGGGTGAGGCCTATGAGGACTGCAACAGGGTAGCCTCGTCTTCTCCGGGGCATCAGTGAAGGATCGGCGGCCCCGGTTTAAAGTGTTGAGGCCGGTTTGAAGCCGGTGAGGTCCAGGATGTTGCCGCCGAATATCTTGAGGACGTCCTCTTCCTTGAGAACCCCGTCGGCCTTCAACGCGGTGCAGGCCTGGTGCTGGGCCTCTAGGATGTTGATCCTCCAGCCCCGGGGGAAGAAGGTGCTGTCGGTGCCGAAGAGGACCTTGTGGCTGCCACCGGCCTGGACGGCTTTCCTGAATATCTGTTTCAGGTCCAGGTCGTAGGGCATGTACTTCATCCAGCTGTTGCTGCCGCTGCTGTCCATGTACACGTTGTCGGTCTGGTACTGCATGAGGAGGACCTCGCGGAAGAAGCCGGCGCCGAAGTGGGCTATGATGAACTTGAGGTCGGGGAAGTCGCGGCTGGGTACCTGGATGTCTATGGGGTTGCCGTTTCTGAGGTCGGCCTGGCCGCCTATGGTGATGCCGAAGTGGAGGAAGACGACCATTTTGCTGCGCCTGCACTCCTCGTATACGGGGTACAGTGGCTCGTCGTACACTTTCACGTCCTTCCAGCTGGAGGGGTACAGCTTGATGCCCCTGAGGCCGTCCTGGGCTGCGCGCCTCACCTGCTCTGCGGCATCCTCGTCGAATGGGCTTATGTTGGCGTAACCGATGAACCTGCCCGGGAACCGCTTCATGGTCGCCTGGAACTCGTCGTAGGCCTCCCTGCCCACCATGACCCCCATGGCCTGGACGCCGTACCTGTCCAGCTCGTCCACCCACCTCTGGGCAGTGTCCCAGTTCTCGTCGGGTATCTCGATGCTCTTCATGTCGGTGCGGGTGTTGAGCCTGCTGGTGAAGCTGTCCATGGTTCGGCCCCGCTCGGCCCACGCTTTCAAGGTGCCTGAGCTGAAGTAGTGGCTGTGGGCGTCCACCACGGGGATGCCGACCCTGCTGATCATGGGTAACCCCACTCGGCTTCAGCAATATAAACCGATCCTGGGGCGCCATGGCCCTTCATCAATTACTA
>DATKWY010000075.1:0-2905 GCA_035529295.1 Candidatus Desulfaltia sp.
GTCAAAACAGTGGGCCGCTCCCTTTTGTAGCCGCGCTCAGCGAAGAGGCTCTGCTCCAGCTCCGAGGTGACACCCTCCATGACATCATCCACGAACTCGCTGATGTAGTCCCCGAGGCGGTCACCCCACTGGGGCGCCGGCGGCCTGGGGGGTCTTCTGTATCTGCGGTACCGGGGGGGATAGGGTTCATCATCATCGTCCTCCTCCCGGTATTCGTGAGTCTCCGCGTTCTGGGGGGCCTCCTCTGGCTCCGCCTCGACGCTGGGGTCCTCCGACTGGGTGGGTTCCTCCTCTGCGGTTTCTTCGAGGCGTTCACTGATCCTCGAGAGCTGCTCCTTTAGCAGCCTCATCTCGTCTTGAAGCTCTTTCATCTTCTCGTTCCTATCTGACACATCCATCACCTATTCGATGTCAAGCGAATACTATTTGATTCAACTCGAAATAGCGTTCGATTCCGTATTTATGTTTTATGGTAGACGAATACAATTCGATTATAATAGAATTAATTAGTTGGTCCCGTGGCTGTGTCGTGGTCGGGTATGATCTCCTCCACGTTCCTGATGTGGGGGAAAACGTATCCTGTGAGTGACAGGATGCTCCCCAGGACGCCCATCACCAGGAAGAGGAGGGCCGGGCCCGCCCCGGGGCCCGTGTCAACGAGCCACCCGAATGCCGGGGCCAGTGAGCCTCCGGGCATCATGGCTGGCGTCAGAACGCCGTCGGTGAGGGGCCCGGTGATGAGCATGGCTATGGGGGCCGATATCTGGGCTATTAGGGCCCTGGCCGAGAAGACCCTGCCCTGCACCTCGGGGGGCACCTTGCTCTGCCAGATGGCTTGGTTGCTGCCGTTGATGAGAGGGTTGAAGAAGAGGATGATGAAGGCAGCCGCGGCCCAGAGGAGGGTCCCGGAGCCTACGCCCATCAGCGTGAAGCCGAGGAGGTAGCTCGCGAACATGCCCAGCAGCACACCGTTCACCCGTTTCTTTGGGCCGCCCCAGGCGCTCAGGAGCAGGCCGCCGACGACGCCGCCGGCCCCGAAGGCGGACTGGACGGCCCCCAGGGCCACGGTGTCGTTACCCGTCTTGGAGAGCACCATGGGGGCTATGAGGGGGAAGCAGAGGCTGCCTGTGAAGTTTATCATGAAGAAGATGAGCTGGAGCCCCAGGAGGCTGGGCCTGGCGGCTATGTACCTGAAGCCGTAGAGGCTGTCTTGGAGAAGGCTAGGCTTCTCGGCGGCCACCGTGGCCACCGGCTGGGGGATGGGGACCACCAGGAGGGCCGAGATGGCCACCAGTATGCTGAGGATGTCGAAGGAGATGATCCCCGTCTTCCCGATGACGCCTATGAGGGCGCCTGCGGCGGCGGGACCGAAGATGCCTGAGGCGCTCTGGGCCAGTGCGATCATTCCGCTGGCCCTGGCGTACTGCTCCTTCTCCAGCATGGTGGTGACGGCGGCTGAGTAGGCGGGGAACTGGAAGCTCTGGAAGGCGCCCATGAAGGCCGCGACTGCGTACAGGTAGGGGAGCTGTAGCCGGTCTGTGCTCATGAGGAGGAATATGGCTGCGGTGCCCAGGCCTGCCCCGATGTCGCTGAGGATCATCACCCGTTTGCGGCTCCACCTGTCCACCAGGGCCCCGGCCAGGGGGCTCATGAGGACCTGGGGTGCGAAGAAGAAGAGCTGCATGAGGGCGAGGGCTGTGGCCTGGCCTGTCTGCTCCCAGGCCCAGATGGTTAGCGCGAAGTTGGTCATGCTTGTGCCTAGGAGGCTGACGAACTGGCCCGCCCATATGACGGTGAAGCCCGTCATGCCCCTGAGTCTCGTCGTCATGCTGTGTAGCTCCTTTTGAACCGGGCCCCGTTTGTTTACGGAAGGAAATCCAATGGCTGGATTTATTCGGGGCCTGGTTCTACTTTCTGTGTCGGGCTGGGTAGTTAAACTTATTTGGTTTAACATCTTTAACGTGTTTAACGTTGTCTATTGCATTACCGAGGCTGAACACTAGGGGCGGGGGCGTGGAGAGTGTCCACGTGGTGCCCCTGGAGGATGAGATCGACCGGGCTGTGAGGGTGTTTGAGGTGGAGAACGGGTTCAAGGCTAACAAGGTGTATCTTCTTGCCTGGGTGCCTGAGGGGTTTGAGGGCGTGAACAGGGACCTTGTCTACTATCATGGTGAGGTTCGTAGGCGGCTGGGGAGGCTGGGGTTGGAGGTGGTGACGGTGCTGACTAACATCTTTGACATGTTGGAGGTGATTAAGCGGGTTAGCGCCGTGGTGAGGGCGGAGAAGGAGAGGGGTAACACGGTGTACGTGAACATGTCGGCTGGGGGGCCCTTCGTGAGCGTGGGCACGGCCATGGCGGCCATGGTGCAGGACGCCAGGCTGTACTATGTGAGGTGTAATAGGTATAGTCAGACGCCGGAGGAGAAGATGAGTCACGGTAACGCGGTTGTGACTACTCCTCAGGTTCACTTCATTGAGAACTTTAAGATTCAGTTGCCGGATGAGCGGGGCGTCAGGGTGCTGGTTGAGCTGTTCGGCAGGGGCGAGATGAGGACGGGGGACATCCTGAGATTCCTTTACAGGGAGGGAGTGGAGGGGTTCGCCGAGGAGGACCCTGATGCTTTGAGCCGGGAGGAGAAGATGACGGTGTTGATGCGGTTGAATAAGGGTGTGACGGGTAAGCTGGAGGCTGCCGGGTATATCGAGAAGGAGCGTAGGGGGCGGGAGAACCTTTACAGGGTCACGGAGTCGGGTAAGTATGTGGCGTGTGTGAGTGGGCGGGTTTAGCCGCGAAACCCTTTTAATTGGTTGGCTGGTTGTTGTTGTTTGCGTGGCCGCTGTGGTGTAATGGCAGCATACGGGACTGTGGATCCCTTGGACGGGGTTCGATTCCCCGCTGCGGCCC